>JAOZOT010000077.1 GCA_029933115.1 Anaerolineae bacterium
AAAAGTCAATGCGACGGGTGTGCCGATCAGCATCAACCTGCCCATGCCAAGCGATGCCCAACACACCCGTCAATTTAGAAAAAGAAAGGAGGAGGCAATGCCTATTGATCGTCTTTCAGCACAGCGTCGTCAGGTGTTTCAGACCCACAATGCCTTCTTGAGGTCGGTGAATTCCTCCACCGGCCCCTCAAATTTGTTGCGACCCAACTCCAAGACGTAGACATAATCGGCAATCTTGAGCGCCTGGCGGATGGCCTGATCAACAAGGATAATGGTCATACCGTCTTTGTCACGCAGGTCGGCCAGCATCTGATAGATTTCTTCGGCCAGGAGCTTGGCCAGGCCGGCCGTGGGCTCGTCCACCAGGATGATCTTGGGGTCGGTCATCAACGTCCGGCCGACCTCCACCATACGCTGCATACCGCCCGATAGTTCACCGGCTAATGACTTGCGCCTCTCTCTGAGGAGCGGGAAGCGTTCGTAATTCTCCTCCAGCTTGCGTTTGATACGCGCTTTGTCCTGCCTGAAAGTCCAGGCTCCCATAATAAGGTTCTCTTCCACCGACATCCAGCGGAATATGCCCGGCTGCTGGGGGATATAAGAAACACCCTGGTTGATCAGTTCGTGGGTGGGCGTTCCGATGATGTTTTCTCCCTCGAGGAGGATTTCCCCCTTGTTCGGTCTCAAGAAGCCATAGATAGCCTTGAGGAGAGTAGACTTGCCCACGCCATTGGCTCCGAGGACGGTGGTGATTTTCCTCGCCTGGGCTGTGAGTGAGATCCCTTGCAAGATGTTCAGGTCCTTGTAGTAACCAACGTACAGGTCTCTTACCTCAAGCATCCTTTTTGTCCTTCCCTAGATAGGTCTCAACCATAGCCGGACCGGCCTTCTCTTCCTCCTCACCCAGATAGGCTTCAATGACCACGGGGTCGTGCTTGACCTCATTTGGATCACCGTCGGCGATTAGTTCTCCAAAGTTGAGGACCAGCAGCCGTTTGCTGAGGGTGAAAATGGTGTCCATGTCGTGGCTGATGATGATAAAAGCCTTACCCTGCTCGTGTACCGTAGTGATGTACTCATAGATTGTTTCCATCAGCTTGGGGTGGACACCGGCGAATGGCTCGTCGAGGATAATGAGATCGGGGTCGAGCATGAGCAAGCGTCCCATCTCCAGCAGCTTCTGCTGGCCGCCCGACAGGCTGCGGGCGTACTCGTTAGCCAGGTGCTCCATGGTCAGGAACTCGAGCACCTCCATCGCTTTTTCATGGAAATCCCGCTTGCGGGCCGTCGGGTGGAGGGCCATAGCCGGCACCAGCAGATTCTCCAGCACCGTCATCCGCCGGAAAGCGCGCGTCACTTGGAAGGTGCGGCCAATACCGCGCCGGGCGATCTCGTAAGGAGGCAGGCCGTCAATCCGCTCGCCGTTGAACCACACTTGACCGCCGGTTGGCTTGTGTACCCCATCCAGTATATTGGTCAGTGTGGTCTTGCCGGCGCCATTGGGGCCAATCAACCCAATCAACTCTGGGCCACGGATTTGGAACGAAACGCCATTCAGGGCTTGAAGGCCGCCAAAACTCTTGTAGACGTTGCGCACATCAAGCTCGATCATGACTCTACCTCCGCCGCCTGTTTCCGTTTGGCTACCGCCTCCTGGCGCGCCCTCCGCAGGAACAGCCAGTCAATAATGGGATAGAGCAACCCATTTTGGGCAAAGCGCAAGGTGAACATCAACAACAGACCGAAGGCGGCATATCGCCAGGCGCCGAATTCGATGTGTACACCCATAATGTTGATCTCACGCAGCAACTCCAGGCTGACACGGCTGAGGAAGGCACCGATGGCGGCTCCCAGCAGGCTTTCCATGCCCCCGATGACGGCCATAGCAATCACCAGGGACATTTGCAGGATCTCCATGGTGTTGGGGGTGATGATGCCCACCTGATGGTAGAAAACAGAGCCGGCCAGGCCGACAATCATGCTGGTGATGACAAAGATCAGCACTTTGTAACGGACCACATTTACGCCCATGGCGGCCGCGGCCTCTTCGTCCTCGCGCATGGCGCGCACGAACAGCCCAAAGCGTGAACTGGCCAGCCAGTACATCAGAGCCATCGTGCCCAGGAGCAGGCCGAGGGTGATGTAATACTCCGCCAGGGGGGTGATGCCTTCATACAGTGGCGCCAGTTGTAATCCGTTACTCCCCTCTGTATATTGGAACTCGGTGAGGAGGGCGATGCGAAAAATCTCGGAGAAGGCGATGGTAAACAGCGCCAGATAAGCGGCGCGCAGGCGCAAACACAACAGGCCAATGATCAGGCCAACCAGCCCGGCCAGCAGCGTGCCGGCGATGATGCCGGTCAGTGGCGATGTGCCCAGGTCTCGGCCCAGCAGACCGGTGGTGTAGGCTCCAAGGCCGGTCAAAGCCATGTGCGCGAAGGAGAACTGTCCGGCTACCCCGGCCAGCAACGCCCAACTGGAAGCCAGAATAGCGTAAAAGAAAGCCCCGGTCACCACCTCCATCTGGTAAGGAGAGCGGTTCAGATAGATAGGAGCCAGCAACAGCGACGCAATCAGCACTCCTGCTGCAACCCACCGGTAATACCTTGAGCTTGTCAAAGGGCTGTCAATGCGATGCTTCATAGCTCCCTCCCAAACAACCCGGTCGGCCGTAGGAGCAGCATCATGGCAAAGATGACCAGCCCAAAGGCCGTTTTGTAGGCGGCGCCCTTGCTTGGATCAGGATAGCAGCCCGCGCCCAGCGCTTCGACGAGGCCGATAATCAATCCGCCCAAAAGCGCGCCTGGGACCGACCCCATGCCTCCCAGCACGATGATGACGTAGGAGCGGGTGGCCGCCGGAGCACCGACCCAGGGCACCCAGGTGAAAACCGGGATCAGTGCCGCGCCCGACATACCGGCCAGCATGGTGCCAATGCCAAAAGCCAGGGTGTTCATCGTCAGCGGGTTGACCCCGACGACAGCGGCCGCCTGCTTGTCCATGCTCACTGCCCGCAACGCCCTGCCCAGCCAGGTGTGGTTGAGGATGTACAGGAGTGCGCCGATCAACACGATACCGATGGCCGCCGCCACCAGCCGATTGGGAATCAAATTAAGCGGACCCAGCCTAAAGCTTCCCAGACCCAGGTAGGGATCGGCCTTCTGAGAAAAGGGGCCAACCGCAGCCAAAACTGTATATTGCAAAAAGAAGCCAAATCCGAACGTGATGAGAATCGCATACTCGCCGGCGCGCTCGATCCGGCCCAGGTGCATCGGGCGTAGGAACAGACGCTCAAACACGAAACCGAGCAGCATGGTGACCAGCCCGGCCACCGGGACACCTACAATGGGATTCACGTCCCAGACAAGCTGTAGCAGATAATAGGAAACATAGCCGCCCAGCATGTAAAACTGCCCGTGGCAAAAGCTGATGACCCCCTGGACTGAGTAGATGAGCGTCAGCCCGACGGCCATTAGGGCGTAGATGAAGCCAATAATCAGACCGTTGCTGACTTGGTTGGCGACGTAGCTGGCGTTCGTGACGCACAAGTTGTCGGGGTCCAGGGCAGCGAACAGGGTGTAAAGTTCCAGAGCCGCTAGAATCCCCGGTCCTCCCCCCCAGTACCAGCGTTCCAACTCAGGGGTGAAATACCACAGCGGAGCTACCAACAGAGGGCCCAAAGTCAGCCCTCCCAATCCACCGACGAGTCTGGCCTGCGAGTCGTCCAACCCTTTCCGCCGGTAGACCCGAGGCAGGCCCCAAGCACCAATGGCTGCCCATACCGGTCCGGCCAGCACCAGCCAGATAACAACGACCGGATGAATACCTCCCATCAGGCTCTCCTTCAAGTGCAACGTGGAGTGAGGAACAGCCCTGGCTCTATCAGGGCTGTTCCTCATTATCCACAGACGTACACCCACCAGGGTGATTACGGTTTTGTCCCGGGAACGATGTAGGATGTGCCGTGAGTCTGGTAGACCTCAGGCCAGATCACAGCCGCCTCTTTCCAGTCCTGGTTGGGCTCGAAGTACTGCAACAGCAGGACCGCCGGATCGGGCCACTGGTGCCACATGTAAGCGGGCACGCTGCCATCTGTAGGCAACGGGTTCTTGCTGGTGTACTTGAACCAGTAGCGTCCCTGAGCCAGCACGATGTCGGTATCCTCCAGGGCGTCAATCAGGGCCTTGGACTCGGTTGTACCGGCCCGCTCGATGGCATCGGCCAGAATCCGGACGCTGTCGTAGGCTTCTAGCGCATAGCTGGGCGGGTCTGTATCGAACTGGGCCTTGTAGGCTTCCGCCACATGGTTGGTGATGTCGTTGTACAGGCTGGGCGGCAGGCCCACCAGCGGGAACACGAAGTAGGTGCCGTTGGGCACGCTCTCCCAGAACTCGGGTTGGATAGCCACCTGGTTGGCGGTGCCGATGGTCTTCTCGGTCGGGGCGATGCCCAATTCGGCCATCTGCTGCTCCAGGTTGTAGCTGGTCTCACCGGTCACAGCCACGCGGATGGCATCGGGCGGCGGATCCATAGCCTGAATGCGGCTGAGGACGGGCAAAAAGTCCTCGGTGCCCAATTCCACGAAAAAGGTCTCGTCAACCGTCATGCCAAGCTCAGCGGCAAATTTCTGGTCCTTTTCGGCCTGGCCGATACCATAGTCCGTGTTTTCGGCGATGATCACCAGGTGCTTCACCCCGACTGCGGCGAACCACTCGGCCGTGGCGCGGGCATTCATGGAAGAAGCGGGCGCGATGCGGAAGACCTCCGGGTAGCCAGACGCGGTGATCTTGTCGGACCAGGTCTCTGAGAAGAGGCAAGGAATACCATACTTGTGACAGACCTCGAGCTCTACCAGGCCAACGGCGCTGTGATACTCTCCGGTGATGGCGACGACCTTGTTTTCGGTGATCAGCCGTTCGACGACGGCCGCGCCGCGCTCGGGCAGTCCCTCGGTGTCGGCGAAGATAAGCTCAACAGGCTTGCCCAGCACCCCACCGGCCTCGTTGATGTCCTTTACGGCCAGCTCCATGGCGAACTTCATGGCAATGCCACCGACCACAGAGCCAGGAGCCGAAAGCGGCCCAACGCCACCTATCTTGATGGTGTCCTCGCCGGTGGCCACCGTCTTGACTGTGGGAGCCTCCAGATAGGCTTTCGCTTCGGCTGCGCTGGGGATGTAGATCTTCCAGCCCACCTCAATCAGGTTAGAGTCGGTGATCTTGGCATAGCTGTCATCCTCGGCGTGCTTTTGGTTGGTGTAGTGGGTGATGGCCGGATAGGCGTAGGGATTGCCCAGGTATTTGTCGGCCAGCTTGCTCAGCCAGTCGTCAGCTACGACGATATAGTCCTGGCCCTCCTCCTGCGCCGGCGGGGCTGCCAATGCCGTGGGCACCAATACCGCCAGCATCATCATGACTAAGAACACACTCATCAACTTTCTGCTCATTGGGTCTCCTCCCTAAATTTGTTGAGAAATGTGGGTTGAGGAATAGCCCTTGATGAGATCAGGGCTGTTCCTCGTTAATCCACAGACGTATACCCACCAGGGTGATTACGGTTTTGTCCCGGGAACGATGTAGGGTGTGCCGTGAGTCTGGTAGACCTCAGGCCAGACCACCGCCGCTTCCATCCCAGGCTGATTGGGCTCAAAGTACTGTAGCACTAGGACTGCCGGGTCAGGCCATTGGTGCCACATGTAGGCGGGCACGCTGCCATCTGTAGGCAACGGGTTCTTGCTGGTGTACTTGAACCAGTAGCGTCCCTGAGCCAGCACGATGTCGGTATCTTCCAGGGCGTTAATCAAGGCCTTGGGCTCGGTCGTACCGGCCCGCTCGATGGCATCGGCCAGGATCCACAAGCTGTCGTAGGCTTCCAGCGCATAGCTGGGAGGTTCAGTGTCAAATTCCGCTCTGTAGGCATCTGCTACCTTGTTGGTGGTCTCATTGAAGAGCGTAGGAGGCAACCCTACGTGGGTGAACACGAAATAGTTGCCATTGGGTACGCTCTCCCAGAACTCTGGCTGGACGGCGACCTGGTTGGCAATGCCGATGGTCTTTTCGGTCGGGGCGATGCCCAATTCGGCCATCTGCTGCTCCAGATTGTAGCTGGTCTCGCCAGTCACGGCCTCAGCACTGACGACGTCTGGTGGCGGGTCTATAGCTTGGATGCGGGTGAGAATAGCGGTAAAGTCTTCGGTACCCATCTCTATGAAGATGGTATCGAGAACCTCGACACCCATTCCCTCCAGAAGCTTTTTCTGTGTTTCAGCCATGCCGATGCCAAAGTCTGTGGTCTCGGCAATGAGCTGCACTCGCTTCACCCCAACCTTGGCCAGCCAATCCACCACTGCGCGGGAAGTCATACTCGAGGCTGGCGCAATACGAAAGACCTCCGGATATCCACTCTCAGTGATCTTGTCGGACCAGGTCTCTGAGAAGAGGCAGGGGATGCCATACTCGTGACAGACCTCGAGTTCAGCTAGGCCAACGGCGCTGTGGTACTCACCGGTGATGGCGACAACCTTGTTCTCGGTGATCAGGCGCTCAGCGATAGCCGCGCCGCGCTCGGGCAGACCCTCGGTGTCGGCGAAGATGAGCTCAACAGGCTTGCCCAGCACCCCACCGGCCTCGTTGATGTCCTTTACGGCCAGCTCCATGGCGAACTTCATGGCAATGCCACCGACCACAGAGCCAGGAGCCGAAAGCGGCCCAACGCCACCTATCTTGATGGTGTCCTCGCCGGTGGCCACCGTCTTGACTGTGGGAGCCTCCAGATAGGCTTTCGCTTCGGCTGCGCTGGGGATGTAGATCTTCCAGCCCACCTCAATCAGGTTAGAGTCGGTGATCTTGGCATAGCTGTCATCCTCGGCGTGCTTTTGGTTGGTGTAGTGGGTGATGGCCGGATAGGCGTAGGGATTGCCCAGGTATTTGTCGGCCAGCTTGCTCAGCCAGTCGTCAGCTACGACGATATAGTCCTGGCCCTCCTCCTGCGCCGGTGGGGCTGCCAACGCCGTCGGTACCAGAACGGCCAGCATCACGACGACCAGTAACAGGTTCAGTAGCTTCTTGCTCATCGGGTCTCCTCCTGAAATTTTTGAGAATGGAATTAGCGTCCCTGTCAATCAGAAAAGTACAATTGGTTTACCGTGCGTCCCTCCTTTCCTTTGACTGATGGCTGATGGCGAATGGCTATCAGCTATCGGCTATCAAGCGCAGCGAGCTATCCGCCGTTGATCAGCGCGCACAACGGAAGCCGATGTCATCATGGGTGGTGGTGGTCGGGTCGCCGGCGTTGCGGTTGGTGGCGCGCACTTGGGCTTCGTCGTCAAACCACCCTCCACCCCGAAGCCCACGCAGGTCTGGGCTATACTTTGGATCCTGGTAGTCACTGCCGGGATAGGCCTCGTAGGGTGAATCTACCCATTCCCACACGTTGCCCGCCATGTCGCAGAGGCCGTAGCCATTAGGAGGGTAACTACCAACAGCAACCGTCCCACGCAGGCCGCTTTCCCTGACGTTGGCCTTGGAAGGATCCCACTCGTTGCCCCACGGGAATAGAAAGCCTTCAGGGCCGCGCGCTGCTTTTTCCCACTCGGCCTCAGTGGGCAGGCGCTTACCGACCCAGGTGCAATAGGCCACGGCATCGTCAAAGGTCACATACACCACCGGATGGCTGTCTTTGCCTTCGGTATAGGCCGCACGCCAGTTGGTGATGCCCTGCTTCTCGGCGTAGGTCTCATAGCCGGTAGCCTCGACGAAGGTGGCAAAGTCGGCGTTGGTCACCTCGAACTTGTCTATCATAAAGGCCGGCAAATCCACTTCGTGCGCCGGAGCTTCGTTGGGCTCGCCGGAATCGGTGCCCATGGTAAAAGGGCCGGCCGGGATTTCCACCATGATGTCGGTGACGGCCGGAGCAGGCGTGGCTTCAGCCCCTTCTGGTGCCGGTGTATTAGTGGGCAGGGGGGTAGGTGTGGGCGGGGGAGGAAGGGGTGTCGAGGTAGGAATGATAGGGATAGGGGTAGGTGTGGGTAAAACCGATGCTGAGGGAGGTTCGGTGGCGGGAGGTGCTGTCCCTCCAGGTTCACCTCCGCAGGCAGCGAGCAACAACGCAAACGCCAACAAGATGATCCATAGTCTATTCATGACAAGTGCTTCCTCCATCATTCTTTCAAAATTTCCGGCAAGGACCTTTTGGATCTATTTCACATTATGGAACGTCGTTTCTAATTGTATCACACCTTGTACTTCTTGTCAATCGGCACCGAGGAGTCTCTGAGGTAAGCCCCTAAAATTCCGCCAACCTGTGCGGTTAAGACTTCCGAGGTCTCGTATAGCCTCGACGCGACCAGAAATTCATGACAAAAGCAACTATATGGCGGACTCGATGAACTTTTCAGGGGCTAGCACGGGGTGATCCATGTATATCCTGAGTCTGCGGCCATCCAGGTCGAATAGTGCGGTGCAGAGTGTAACGTTCTCATCTGGAGGGGTAGCCGTGCGATAAATGGGATACCTCTCATTCACCTGGTCCCCAAGGACAGCCAGTACCCCGGCGGCACCCACAGGAGGACTGTCTCGCATGAGCTCGTTGGCTCGTTCCACGCGCGCCCGGCTAGAAGGCCCGATGATCTGATCTACATCCGTGAGCTCTTGATAGTGATTGGTGTGAAAGTAACAACCGTGGATCTCACGGACGTGGTAGGTCCTTGGCGCAACTTCTACATGCACAACCCGCCGTTCGCGCACAGAACCGATGGTGTAGCTAAAGCCCAGAGCCCGTCCTGGCACCGTTACCCGCTCGATGGCATCGTCCAGGGAGCGCGCCTCCAGCAGAGAACGGGCGATAAAATGTCGGCCTACCCCTACCTTGGCCTCCCGGGGCCGGACGTTGTCAACGGAGAAACACACGCCCTCGCTGTTAAAGCCAAAAGCGTTGCCGCAGAGAAACCCAGGATACGAGAGCGCGGTGAAGGCAGGCTTGCCCTCGACCCTGACGCCGACAACGTACATGTTGTTGCGAAACTCGGGTGCGCCATCTTCGTTGTGGCCGATCAAGGCCACCTCGTCCGTGACCACGACGCAGTCGGAACACCCACGAGCGTAGGGATTGTAAAGATACTCCCGGTATTCCCCCCGCATGTTGGCCAGGAACAACTCCTCAAATGGCCGCCCGGACCCCTGGGCCAGCCCCTCGAGTTCGGCCAAGTAGTCTGGATAGCGAGCCCGATTCAGGTCAAGTAGTTCCCGGTACGTCGCTTGGCCTTCTGGGGTGCGGTGATAGGGAAAGATCTGTTGATGGAGAAAACGATAGTTGTCAAACAGCCGATGGATCTGTTCAGCAAAACGTTTCCCAATAGCAAAGCCGACCTCAAAGTGGGACCCAGTCGTCTCAAACTGTTCGATCGTGCTGGTGAGTGCGCTCATGTAAGGGCCTAATAGTAATACCAGATGCTCTCGTATTCAGCCGGGTCCTCACCCAGTTTCTCCAGCTCTTGCAGGTACTCGTAGATGGGATTGTCCACGTAGGGCCAGGGTTCCATGGGGGTGATCCCTTTTTCCCAAGGGTGCCAGAGATAGACGCGCCGGCCATCGGGGCGGATGGCCACCAACTCCCGGTCCTGCCAGGCGCGGATGTGGTTCTTGCCCAGGCGAGGGACGTTGAAAACCGGCTCGTCGGTGCGGAAGATGCCGGGCAATAATCTGGCCTCTTCCTTGCGCTCCTGAGCCACGCGGGCCAGTGGGGTCAGATAGTCCCTGGTCTCCTCTTTGCCTTTGGGGTAGAAGGTGTAGTAGGGGTCCACTCCCACTTTCTTCATGGCGATGCGGTTGGCCACGGTCTGAAAGCGGCGGCTGGTTTCCACGGTGAAGACCTGCTGATTGTAAACGTAGATGCCCTGCCGGCGCAGTTTGAAAACCGCCTCGGCCAACTCTGGCGTGATCTCGGCTGCGCTTTCAATGTGAGTGACGAAGCACACATTCCGGCGGCCGGGTTCGATGTAGCTGCCCAGTAGCTCGGCCAGTTCATCGGTGATCCTCATAGGCATGGTCACCGGCGCCCTGCTGGCCCAGCGGATATTGACTATGTGCTCCATAGCACTGAGCCGGTCGTTGATGTATTTGATGCGGCGGTCGCTGAGGAACAGAGGATCACCGCCGGTGATGAGCACGTCCTGTATGGCCGGGTGAGCAGCGAACCAATCCAGGGCCCTCTCCAGTTGCTCATCGGGGGGCATGGCCCCCGGCATCATAGGGCCGGTGATCTCCCAGTTGCGCTGGCAGTAGACACAAATCTGGGGACAGGTATCGTAGGGTTTGATGATGGCGACGGCGGCGTAGCGCCGGGTCACCAGATCAACGGGAGAAGTGTCATGTTCACCCATGAAATCAAAGTAGTACTCTCGGTCGTCCCGGTGTTCTATCATGCGATGCACATAGTGCAGCGGCGGAATCACCTGCGCCCGAATCTGCGCATCTACCTCCCGCTCGGCCGATTCAAAGTCGAACAAGGAGAGGTAATACGGGGTGATCCCGAAGGGAACCCGGTTTTCGATGGCCAAGGTTATGGCCTCGATCTCCTCGTCTTTGAGGGGCACCAACTGTTTCAGGTGCTCCAACCCCTCCCTGTCTCGGAAGATGTAGCGCAATTGCCAGGCCGGATTGTTCCAGTGGTGGAGAGTGGCGTCAAAGTGGTCCAGGATCTTTTGGCGGTTTTTCTCCCTCCTGGCAATGAGGGCTGGGTCCAAGCCGGTAGGGTGTCGCCGGATGAGGGCAGACACTTTTTCCGCCACATGGTCCAGATAGTCGGAACGAGCCTGGCCGGCTGCTCGTCCTTCTATCTGCCGGAAATCCACCGCCTCTACGCCTTCGTCGGCCAGGACGGGCCCCAGCCAGCCCTGGGCCAACCCAGCCTGGCCGTTGATCGCTTTGAAGAGGTGCTTGAACTCTTCGATGAAGCCAGGGCTGATTTCGTCCTGGACTGTTTCGTCCTGGCGCGCCAGCCGCCATAGATAGGTCAGCGTCCCGAAACCGGCGATCTGCTCATTGCGGGGTGAGAGGATATTGTAGAAGACTCTCAGAGCCTCCATAGCCGTGGCCCAGTCCAACTTGTGGCCATCGAGTTGACCGCACCGATACTTCCACTCCAGGTCTTTCAAATAGTTGAACAGCCTCTCTCGCCCAGTTTCAGGGTCATCGCTCTCCTGAAGGAGACGGTGAATCACAGGGTCGTATTCCCACAGGTCCTCCTTCTCTCGTTTTGAGGAACGCGTCGCCACCCTTTGACCTTCCCTTCGACTTTGTTCGGGGGGCGCCTTGCTCAAGACAGGCTGCGCTGCCAGCGTTGTCTCAACGCCCATTGCATAATGCCTCCTCGCATTAGTTTGTCGTTCTTCCTCAGTGAGAGGTAGCTCTGCACTCAATCGTGGTTGGGCAGGTTGCCCCACTCCGAGGGCGCAGGAGAGGAAAAATTTATGGTTTTTTGGGCGGCGGC
>JAOZOT010000006.1 GCA_029933115.1 Anaerolineae bacterium
CATCGACCGCTTACAGGATCCTGTGGCCGTCCTTCTGGCTTACGTCTACTTCTATGACCTGCGGGGTGGTGGGGTAGAAACCCAGATCAAAGGTGACAAGCAAGGCCTGGGCATCACCAAACGTAACAAGAAACGCTTTGAGGCCCAAGAGGTACTGGCTCAGTTGAATGCCTTGGCTCATAATATCATCATCTGGTCTCGCGATTGGCCGGCGCCGGCTTATTCCCGTCTCCAGAGCTTTGGCATCTTGCGCATGGTGCGGGATGTCTTCCGGGTGTCTGGAGTAGCAGTCTTCCAAGGTGGGGATCGTCTGTGTCAGATTATCCTCAATGAGGCCGATCCCCTGGCCAACAGCTTGTGTAGCGGCCTGCGTGCCCTGTTGGCCCCACTGCATGTAGACATTAATTTGGGCGAAATCTAGGTAGATAGTTGAGGCCTGGTCATAATTCGTCAGGCAGCTTTCAGGAAAGCTTTGAGGCCGACCCGCAGGTCCAGGCCATGCTCGAACCGATACAACAAGGCGAGTTGATAGACAAAGATGGCCCCCAGGGCGAACCGCTGTGTGTTGACCAAGCCCTTGGTAGGCACTTGGTCGTGGCCATCGAAGATGCCTTTGAACTGCTCATTGAAGTTCTCGATGGCTGTGGAGCGCAGCTTGTGGAAGATGCGACGCACTTCTTTCCCAATATCGGTATGGGGATAAGGCCCATACTGCGGGACGACCAGGAAGCGGTCAGAGGACTCCCAGGCCTGGCGGACGTTGGGCGCATTGTAGTGAATGTCACCCAGCAGATAGCGGACGGATGTTGGCAGTTCCTGAATGAGGGCTGGGGCCACCTCATTGTCCGCCTCGTTGGCCGGGGTGAGGGCAGCCGCCGGGGGAATCCACACTGCGGCTACGGTTGTCACGATATGTAGCTTCCAGCCATACACCCAACCGTGCCAGCCCGACTTGGTCCAGTGGGCTTCGGTGTCAATCGAAGTGATGACGGTAAGTCCTAGAAGGCTATTGCCACTCGCGTAAGATCAACCGAAGTGTATGACCCAAGAAGCTGATAACACTTAACGGAATAATCCAACCACAAACACACACAAGTGAGTTCCACCACCACAGCGGTGATGGCTTATCTGGATGAATGAGACTGGAAAAGAATAGCTCGATTAAATTTCCCTGAAAGCGCCAGCTAAACAGTAACATCCAAACCAGAATGACCAGTCCCCAGGCTATCAGACCCAGGCCGACATCCCGGTACCAGAGCAGGATGGCAGTGGCAACGCCAGCAGAGCAGACACTGACCACAAAAAGCATAGAGAAAAAGAGAGAGAAATTGGGATGGCTAACAGGCAGGATACCCTGAATAACAAGACTGCTGAGAATTAGCGTTATGAGTGGAACTGCCCAGCCCGGCCAGGTGCGAAAGAATGCTCTGTAGCGGATCATGAGCCAAACTGAGGTAATAACTAAGGTGAGAATAAGCCATGCTGCGTAAGCAATCATTAGCAACAAGCTACCAAAATGTGTGTCGGCTGGCACGACAAAGATGAGAAGCACGTCAAAGATGAGAAGCCCCCAAGCTAATCTAGTCAGCCATAAAGTCAAGGTTGCTTTTCTCACAGCTCATACTCCGCTATCAGCCAGGGGTGCAGTAATGCGTTACAAGCCTTACAGCGCTTACCTACATGGTACCATCCGGGTACTGCCGTGCCGCATCTGGGGCAACGCCGGGCGTATTTTCGATGAGCATAGATAAATAATCCCAGGCCAGTAGCAGCGATTATAAGACCTAAAGCTCCTACAATGATACCAGGGAGATTGAGCAAATCGGTGAGTCTCAGTAAAGCGGTTGTGATTAGCGGCAAGATAGTCAAACCCAAGAGCAGAGCAACCCAACCTATCACCAGATAGGCTACTTTCATCAATCGCTGATTGACCTGGGGAAACCTATACCATGTTAACAGGCAACGCAACAGAAAAGCAACCAAGACAAGGGCAACCATCAAGATAAAGAAGATGATGAGAACTTGGGCAAGATTGAGGATAGAGGCTTTAACAACAAATGCAGACAAATTGTCAAAGATTAACTCATCCGAGTAACCAGCAAAATGAGCGCTGCTAGCGACGAAAGCCACCAGTGTCTCTGAGAGTATGTCTGGCGCAAAGACCAATAGGAGAATCATCAGACCAATGGTTAAAAGTAGCCAGGCTAAGCGCAAAGCCACAACCACGACAATAATTTTCAGCATATCAGACCAGACCGATTTACCCTGGGCAAGGGGAGAGATGAGGTTGAGCGAAACAACAACCAAAATGGCCAGCGTTGAAAAATGCATGGGCCAGCTACCCGCGTAGAGTATTGTTAGCGGGCTGACCAAAAGAATATCAAGCAGAAGGGTCAGACTGCCAGCCAATATAGCCGCATCAACCCAGTTATCAATAACTTGGCTTGGGTCTTTGACACAAGTTATGCGAGTAGCTGCGTCGGGATGCCGTTTTAGTAGTGCCTTGATTCTCCTCCACCATTCTCTAACTATATCAAGGAAACCTTTACCCTGCTGACAAATAGCCAGTGACCTTTCGTAAGGATATTTTTTTAGTAAAGGTAGAGGTATCTGGGTCAAGGCAGAAAGGTAAGGAGTAGCCTTGCCCTGTGCCTGAACCACTCCAGCATCAGCATAGAATTCCCGCATTCGCCAAAGCTTTGGCCAGTAAAGTCCCCACAGGATCCCACCCATGATTACGTATGGTAGCGTGGCGCCAACAATAAAGTTGAGCACCAGAGGCAAGTTAATGACCGCCGCTTTTTGACGTACTGCCTCCATTTCGCCTGGTGAGGGCATTATTTGGAGCAGCATCTGGCGCACTTCTGGGGTGAGATTGCCTGCCTGCTCAAGCAATTTAGTTGGATCGAGTTGAAGAAAATCGGGTGCGGCAACAATTAGTAGGAAACCGAAACCGCAAAAGAAAGTAGCTGCCCAGGCCATAAATAAAAAAACCGTGCGCAACAATTCACGGGTGTAGCCCATCTGCCAGTAATCGCCTGTTTTGAAGTGATACAATTCGTGAATGAGCCTGGCCTGAGCCACGGGCGCAACATCTGGATCTTCCAGACTTTCTTGCAGGCGCAGAGCGGCCTCATGGTTGACCGCAATGTACCAATGCCGACGTGTGCCAAAGGTGTAAAGTGGTCTTTTACTTGGGCTTACTACGAGCCTGGGGGTTCGTCGCAAACCGATCGCCTTGGCATTGGTTTCTATAGCTTGCTGCAAGTCGGCCAAGTCATCGCCGGCAGGTGACAGATTATGGCGGGCAAAATCACGTTCAGGCCGGGCCAGAAAGGTACGCAAGGGCAAAAACAGCAATCCCAAGGCCAAGGGCCAGGTACAGATGGGAGAAGGACCAATACTGCCGACAAATACCGTACCCAGCAAAACCGTGACGATCAGACCGAAGAGAAGGGTGGTTTGGCTGGGCAAAGCAAAGATATTGAGTTTAGCCTCGGTCTTCTGAGGAGGGGCTTTCATTTGCTTGCTAGGTATTCTAAAAGCGCTCCATTCAGTGCTCCAGCCAACGCTTTGATTTTTCTCTTAGCGCCGGGGGATTTAGTACGTTTGACGACTACTTCGATATCCTCAACAGTGACTTTGATAAAAACTTTGGCTTCCTTCTCACGCTTTAATTTCTTCTTGAGCTCCTCAATCTCCACTTCGCCTAACTTGGTTAGCAAATTGCCCAGAACGGCAACTACTACAGGCACAACAACCGTAACCATCAGATCAGCCGCACCAAAGCCGCCCGCCTCATCGGAAGTATCAACGGTTACAATCTCACCTCTGGCGGTCATATCAATCAGAGGCTCGATGAAGCTCGCAGAAACTTCCACTTCATCCGGTTCAACCTCGGCCAACACTTGCTGGCTAATAGCCCGCACGGCTGCACGGTTTTCTGGCACTGATAAAAATTGAGTGGTTTTCATATTTATTCCTCCATAGATAATGCGATTTTGTGGATTCGATTGATCAGTCTATTGTCACAGACTCCGACGAAGGGTTGATATCAAGGTAATCACCAGTCCAATTAGAGCCAACACGACATATTCGGATCTCTCATACAATAGGTTGGGGTTAGCGTAAAGAAATACGGCTGTTACAAATCCAGCGGTGCCAGCGAAAATACCGGCTACTTTCCTTACGTTAGGATCTTTTAGGGGGAATATCCGTCCCATGGCCAAATACACTGTGGCCAACACTAAAACCCCCAACCCTATCGCCAATGCAAGGTTGATAGTGTTTGTTCTGGCGAGCGTGTCCACGCCTCTTACTTCTATAGAGAACAAGCAAGACAATCGCTTAGGTTGACTTCCGACTACCTGGCCTAATTTATTTGAGCAACCGGATAAACCCAGCTCTCACACCTGCTGCCTTGCCCTGGAGCCGGATGATAATTGTGTGTTCTTCGTTCAAGCGATAGGTTCCGACACTTCGAAAGGTGCTCATCTCCGAGTCTGGCACTGAAGCTACTTTTAGGGCGTCCCCCAGCGGTTTGAGACCGATTTCATCGTTGTTAACCAGCGCAACAACTTGGTAAGTCGCTTCTTGGCTCCCTCGGGGTGCCCAAGCCTGCAACTGGAACCATCCCTGGATGCTGTCAATATGCCACTCTATCGGTTGGATGTCAGCCACGTCTTGGCTAGAAAGTATCATCAACCCATCTATCGTTTCAAAGTCCCAACCTGTTGGCGGGGTTGGGAAGGTTCTAGCAGCGGCAGCTACATCAAATCCAACAGGCAGATAAATGTCAGGCAACTGCGTTTCTTGTTCTGGTTGCAGCACCTCGACCACATAACGAGGAGGATCTGCTTTCGAGTTATATCCTGACCAAAAATACTCCTTAGCACTGGTGTTAGTGGCTGTATCTACAATCTCCTGACAACAGGAGAGGCGCCATTTTTCGCCAGCCCATTGCCCTAGAATTTCGACCGGGTTTTCGGCAGAGCCACCTTCGATCAGTGTCGCATCTGTCATAACTGGGGCTCGCCGGCGAATATTACCAGTCGCATACTCACCTGAAACCGGTTTTATGGCGATCTCAGGCACTGCCGCCAAGATCGCCTGAATGTCGGGGAAGGTGGCTTTGGTGAGAGTCCGCTGACTTTCCAAGCCGGTGATAAGTCCCGAAATCGTGTCTGTCACAACCTTCCAATCCTTGGCACCAGGCTCGATGTTTTCAACATAAGCTCCCAAAGGCGCGTTGATCTCAAGGCGATAGTAGCGAGGCTCATCCACGACCTGGGCTGTGAAGCCAAACGTACCATTATCACCGTCCGGTCGGATGGGCTCTCCCTGTGTCCAGTCTTGTTCACTCTCTCCTTTCGAGGACAACGTAAGTTCCACTTCACCTAGGTTCACCTGTTCCGCATCTCGTGTCGTAATCACGCCTGAAATGGCCAGCGCAGGGAGAGGTGTAGGCTCAGGCTCTGTTATTGGCATCAAAGTCGGCGTTGGTCTTGGAGGAAGGGTCGCGGTCGGTTCAGGTGGCGGGGTCGTGGGAGTGGGCAAAACCGAGGGAGCAGGGGGAAGAGGAGGAAGGGCTATTGCCTGGGCAGCGACCGCGGTTGCTAGTTCATTCACTCTAGCCGCCAGGTGATTTATTCTGTCCTCTAGGTTCATCGCTCTTGATTTCGCCCACCAAGCCGTACTCGCGATCAGGAGTAGCACAACGACACTGACAATTACAACAGGAGCACTGATTCTACGCTTATAGCCAGCAAACTGGGCTTTGAGAGAACTTGAAGAAGCAGCCTGGTCCAGCTCTATCTTTATCGCATCCTTCTGCCCTGGCCAATCTATGTCTTTAATTTTCTTTACTCTGTCATACAGCTCTTCCGCTGTGAGCTTGCCTCCGCTCCAATCAGCAGCGATTCTCTGGATTTGCTTGCGCTGTTCTTTAGTTAGCTCAGACGATGTCATTGATAAGTACCTCCAACTGGCTGACAAGTAGTGATTGGCATTTAAGATGGCAATGATGAGAGCAGTTCTGCACACTCTATGGCGTGAGATGGTTGGCTGAAGTGACTATGCTTATAACCACCTCGCTCTTTCAGGGCTTCTTCGATGATGAGGAATTTTATCGAGGCCGGCAGATCAGGCTTAGTCAGACATTCTCTCGTTTCCTCAATTAGCTCCAGCGAAATAACTTCTGATTGCCTCCACCGCTCTCCAAGTTTCTGCACTCGGTTGTATTGTTCCTGTAACGACTTGAGTCTGGAAGCAATTGCCTCAAATTCCCGAGACCATTCTGGAGGATGCTCAATCTGGTTGTCCAAGACGCCTCCCGCTTTATCCAGCAATTGACGTGCTTCTTCAAGAAGCCTCTTCACTTCATCAGGACGAGTTCTTATATCAGCAGTTCGTTTGTCTATTATGCCGAGACACGATTGCACTTGCCGGATGCTATTCCCAAACTCTTTTTGCACCTTTTCCCATATCTTGATAACGTCCTCTTTTAATGCTGCTATCTCTCTAGAGTCCGGATCGTATTCTTCTGCTTTTTTAAGTCGCCGCAAGGCCCAGTAGGCGCGGGATTGGGGCTTTTGTTCGTCCGCTAACCAATGAGCTTTTACTTCTCGCAACAACTGACGCGCCCAGAGCAAGTTATCCTGGCGGGCTAGGATCAGTTTTTGCAGCGTGTCATCAAGCTCATCAAACCCGCGGGCGGAGTAGAGGTAGAAGCGCACCTTGTCAACCAGTTCTCGATGCTCTTTGTGCTCCTCTTTCGTCTTCCCAAGAAATTGCGTCACATCTTCAGTGGGGTGAGATGACTGCCAACTATCCAACTTACCTTTCAGATCCTGGACAGTTTGTTTCCATTGTAATTGTCGTTTCATAGAGAGCCAGTTTGGAAGATACTGTTCAGCCCTTTCCTGTAGTTCTACAAGACGTTTGGTTCCTTTCCGGACTCTCTCTTGCAAACCGAGGTCAGTGTCGGAGAACTCAGAGGGGGCATCTTGCCAATCCTGCTTCTGTCGTTTCGTAGGGGAGAGCCGCATTGGAAGGCGCTGTACGGCCTTTTCCCCTAGCTCTGCAGCAAGGCGTTTGGCTCCTTCCCAGATCCCCTCTTGTGAACGACGCTCAGTATCAGAGAATGCAGGGAGGGTCTTTTGCCAATCCTGTTTCGAGCGGTCGGTGGTACCTAATAGGTCTTCTTGCAAGTCATCGAGGATAACCTTCGCGCGAGCCAGGCAGGCGAGCGCAGCGAATGGATCAAGAGAGGCGAATTGGCCGCTGGGCCTGGTTGAAAGTTGAGGAGCAGATGTGTCAGAAGACAGACCTTCGGCCCGGATACTCTCGGGGGCGGAAGAGGCAGAAGGGGACAATGGATACTGTTCCGGTTCGTCCTCGGTCACCTGCCCAGCTACGGTCGAAGTTTCGTCGAGGTCAGAAGAGGACGGCAGATACGCCTCCGCCCGGTTAAGCCAGTAGGTGGCCGTCGCCAGACGTGCATTGGCGTGCTGCTCCTGTGCCTGTTGAAACTGCTCCTCCATTCGTGTCAGAACTTCCTCGGCTGTCTTTTTCCAGGACGAGGGTGGCTCTGCAGCAGGCCACTCGGCTAGGTTAGCTTTAGCCTTATCTATGGCCAGCTTTGCCTCGTCAAGCAACTTCTGGAAGGACGGTTGTGAGATAGCCTGGCCGAAATCCCGGACGTATTGTGAGAATGACTGCCACCTCCGTATTTGCTCTGTTTCCTGTTCCCACTGTCGTTCCAAGCCCTTCTGTCGCTTTTGGGCTGCTTGCTCTAAGGATACCAGGGATGCTTCCAAAGTCTTCTGGCGTTCTTGGGCTGCCTGCTCTACGGCTGCCAGCGATGTTTCCAGAGCCTTGTGACGCACCCGGGCTGCTTGCTCCAAGGACGCCAGCAATGTTTCCAGAACACTCTGTCGCCCCTGGGCTGCTCGTTCTATGGATGCCAATGATGCTTCCAGAGCACCCTGTCGCCCTTGTGCTGCCCGCCATCGCTCGATGGCTGCCTTTAAGGCGCTTGCCCGTGCGATGTCGGCAGCCAGGGTATGGCGACGGAAGGCAAATTCGTCTTTTTCAGGATATTCGATTCCTTCCAACGATTCCAGCGCTGACTTGATCTGCGTTGCTGCCTGTGCCATAATCCTGCTGGCGTCTGTTACTGCAGGGTCCTGGGCTTGATAAAAGCTTTGTTCTGCCCATACTAGTTGCCTCAACGCCTGGGCTCGCTGTAAAGCACACTCAAGCAATTCACTAATCGGTGTGCCATAAACTTCTTTTTCGCCTAACTTTTGTAATCTCTCGAGAGCTTGTATCTCTGGAGATATTGGCGTGTGGCTCTCTCCAGAGGGATTCATTTTTGTCTCAGCCATTTATATTCCTCCCGGGGGGCCAATGGTTTCAGAGAGCAAAACAGTAATCTTCGACAGCAGCAAGTTCAAGGTACATCCAATCCTGCAGACAGCGATACCGGTCCTGGAGGTTCTTTTCTCTCTCCTGTAAAGCCTCTTCTACGTGAGAGGAGAGTTCAGCCAATTTCTTCTTGAGATTGGCCAGTTGCTTCTCATCGCTCGGATCAGCAGGCTGCATCTCGGCACTCTTAAGTTTGCCCCAGTTCTCGCGCAGCCGTCCGAGATAGTGATCTTCCAGCAACAGGTTCTTCCCCTCGCTATGCACACGGTGATAGTCACGCTCCTCTTCAAGCAGACGGTATAGACCGCTCAGGAGCGGATTATTGGGCGTGACTCGAAGCACTGCACTTACATCTTCTATAGCCTCCTCCAGCGTGGGCGAGTCGCCGATGGCTCGCAATCCCCGCTCAAAAGCCCTTTCCACGTCTTGGCCAGCTTGAACAATGCCTTCTACCTCTCTCTGCTCCGATGTCGGATCGCCATAAATCTGATCTAGCCAGGTGAGTATTTGCGTATCTTGTTTTGCCAGCGGATTCCGCAGGGACAACACTCTTGAGAACAGAGTCGAAGCTTCTTGGAAAGCTCCCTGCTCTTTCAGAAGACGTGCTTTTGTCAATGCCAGCCGATAGCCGGCTTCCTGCCACAGCCGAACTTTGACTGTTTTCCATCTTACTTCTCGTTCGCCTTCTACCTCTTTTCGCCAACTGTCTATCTTTTTGTCATCCAGCTCTTGCTCCACTTGGACGTCTGCCGGTCGGTCGAATTTGAGCATCAGTTCGCTACGCTCATATAAGGGCCTGATTTCTTCCCAGCGTTTTCCGGCCTGGTAGGCCAATTCAATTATTTGCCTAAGCCGGCTCAGGTGGAGGCGTTGAACAGGATCGTAGCCGTACTCCTTCTCCAGGTTCTTGATTTCATCCAGGGCCTTGTCCCATTGGGACTTGTACAATGCCTCCTTCATCGGGCGGAAAGGCGCTTCCACCACTGCGCGCCACAAGGCGCGATGGACGTTATCAAAGCCCGTCGGTTTACGGTCGCCCCACGCCTCAACCCGCAGGCGGAGCACATCGGCGGCTCGCAGAGCATCCTCAACTCTGTCCCGCTCCACAAACTTCAGGCTTGCAACATCCTCATAGACAGACTTGAACTCTTTCTCCAGTGTCTGGGATTCAGTTTGCCAGAGGTCAACCTGATGTCCCACGTCCCTCAAGAAATCTGACGCATCCAGGTAGCGCCGCTCCGGGGCAGGATGTAGAAGCCTAGACAAAATCTGGCGGGTGCCGAAGGAAAGTTGGGACCAGATCGGGTTTCTCTCCAGCGGCTCTTCTAACTGCCAGCCTGCTCCTCGCCGAAAGCGAGGCTCAACCCCCAGCAGCATCCGATGCCAGAGGATGCCAAAGCGAAACAGGTCCAGGGCAATTGTCCCGTGTGGGCCGGGAGAAGCCACTTTGGTCACGTTCCAATCCAAGACCGTCAGGCGACCGGGGGGAGACACCCGCCAATGGGTCAGTGCTTCCCGGTCGCCCTGCTTGAAATCGTATTCCTTTTGCCAGCGCAGGTCGGCCAGCTTGCGGTCGGCACAGGTAAGGCCGGCATCATGTAGGATAGCGAGCATCTCGGCATACTGGCGGGCTATCTCCAGGGCCAGCGGCTCCGGCAGACGCAGGTCTGGCGGGTAGTCCAGCAGCAGGTCGTGGGCGCCGATGCCGGTGACAAGCTCTTGGACCAGGGCGAGGAAAGTGATCCACCCACCCTCCAGGTATACATCCTGCCGCAGGTCGCTTTCATTGGCCGGGAAAAGGACACGGGGGAAGTAATGGGTTCCCTTACGCTGCTCTGCCTCGGCCAGGGTACGCAGGTTGCGCCACTCTCGCACCAGGGCCTGGTGCCACCGCTCTTCCGCCCGGGCAACCTTGACAGCCACGTGCTGGATAGGATCCTCCGGGGCCTCCGGGTTCACACCCAGGAAGACAACGGCGGTGGCTCCGCCGCCTAGCACTTTCTTCAGACGGTAGCGGTTTATACCCAGGCTCAGGGTGCGGCCGAGGAGGAAGTCCGGGGATACGTTTTGGTCAGTCACCACCATACTATTCGCCTCTATAACCATCAGAATAAATGGGCATCATTTGATTATAACTTTCACAGCACACTTTACATCTGTCATAGAGTTCCCATCTTTGCTAGCTGTAAAGAAAATGGGCAAAAGCCAATATTCGCCAGAGGGGGGATTATCCCATGTCTCTTCGATGAGCTTTTCTTTTATCGCCTTTCTCTCCCCCAAGCATATCCAGGATAAGGGGTTTTTTGTAGTTGGCTCCCCAGTGACATAACGAATTTCATAGTGGGTGTAGCCATCCAACTTACCTTTCAAACGTATCCGGATCGAAATATCTTCCGATTCCTTGAAACTAAACACAGAATTATGAGCAGGCAACTCGAAGTAGAAAGGCCCTTCACCTTCTCCGAAGCAGGGTGGGATTGGAGGAGGTGGGGGAGGTGGGGGGGGTGGGGGGGTGGGTGTTGGAGTAGGAGTGGGTGTATCGGTGGGGGTTGATGTAGGTGTAGGAGTGGGTGTATCGGTGGGGGTTAATGTAGGTGTAGGCGTAATGGTTGGGAGCATGGATATCCGTGACCCCTGGGTTGCTCGCACAATAGGCACAGATATGCCTTGCGAGGTCGAGAGAGAATATCCTATCACTGTGGGAGGCAAGATTAAGCCGAGCCCAACCCCCGCCAATAGCACTGCAAAAATCCCTCCAATTATCGCTGTCTTCCACTCATTTTCCAAGGTTTCCCAAAAGTTTTGGCGTTTGTAGAAGAAAACACCAATAATGGTCAACAGACTGACAAAGCCGGCTGAAAGCGTAACCCAAAGAAAATTCAAAATGTTACCAACGAGGAAGTTAGTAAACCATGTACCGATATTCATGACCCTGCTTACTCCTTCTTAACGTACTTTGATAATGCTAATAATCAAAATACCTTGGACCATGAGAGTGACAACAGAAAGGCCGATACTCAGCCGTATTTGAAGAGGTGTTCTTAGAGGTGATGTTGAGGGAGGTAATGTTGAGGTGGTTGATGCATTTCTCCACGCCAGATGTATTGGTGGGGATTCGCACCAGCCAGTCGTCACTTTCAGGTAGGCTGCGTTGGCCGTCTCCGCATCAAGGAGATATGGTAATCTGGCTGTAAAACCCAGTCTGTCTCTTGTTCCCTTGGCTGTTTCAACCATCTCCTGGAGTGGCTGCAAGTCAGGCTCCTCGAATCCGCGGCCGCTAGTAGGGGCGGGGACAAAGATCGTTTTCTGAGACGTAATCTGAGCTGACGGCAGAGGTGAACGTCCTATTTCGATGACAAAGATGGTATTAGGCTTGGTTTCCGTTTCGAAAATTTCGTAGGAATCGCCTTGAAGGGGCTTGCTGCGCCACCTTATAATTACAAGTAAGCGCGGTATCTTTTCTTCTACCCCCACATCCTTAAACTCTTGCGGTATTTGGGCTTGATATACCTTCTTAGATATATCCTCATTTTCCTCCTGGCCTTCATTCTGATAGAGGCACTGTTGTACCACGTAACTCATCCTATTATACATGCCTTCTCCAGTAAAACTTTCCGCTCTGTGCCCGTTCTCGTCATCCTGCGCGTAAATGGGATGCCCAGGATCTATATTTCCACACTTCCATGTGCAAAAAACGGCTCCGAGATCGCTTTGATTGGGAATCCCGTTGAAGTGGAAGGCGCTCACAGACCGCGCTATTACTTCATGCCAGAAGTTCTCTTCATCTCTCACCCCACCACTAACTTCAGGCAGTAGAGGATTATCTTGAGGGTCATAGATGACATCTCGATCAAGGTCGAACAGGAATTGTACATATAATGGGGGTAAGAGAGACGGTGGCTTCGTCAGTGGAATAGGGACAACAACTGCTGTTCCGGAATCGGATATCGAAGATAGGTTCAAGTGAAGCGACTTAACTTGAACCAGCTTGTTGGTGATGCGCAGTTTACCTTTCACAAACCACCCTGGCGGTGTAGCGCTGTCACCCGGCATGAAACTCAACTGGGCATCAGGAGTTTCAGAGTCTAATTCAAAGCAAAGCGTGCCTGTCTGAAGCGATGGGCCGGATGAAGGTGAAGCAAGCACTTGTCCTTTCAGGCTTGAGAGAAGGGTCAGAAAGACCAGGGTTGTGGCCAGGACCAGCCCGGCAACAGATAAGGGGTCTAAGAACTCAAAGTGTAAATGTCTCCCTACCCAAAAACATTCTCCGGCCTTTACGGTGCTTGATGGCTGTTCGGAATCCGGGCCGAAGCATGGTTCGCCGTTTCTTTCCGGCTGTTCCTCCAGCCGATGCCCTTTTAAAGTTTTATCTTTTGGATCATGAACCAGATGAACCCACTTCTTGTCTGCCTCACGAGGCGGTTCCGAAGTCACCTGAATCACCTCACCCCGGCTCTCTAACTCAATGTATAAATTCTCTTTCTCAATGGTACAGTCATCCCCCGCTTTCCAATCCTTCCCTTCAAAAGAGAGTTTTCCAATGTGTGGTTCATCACTCCTTAGGAAGCGAAGCTGGAAACCGTGGGATGACTCGGGTGGTTGAGCAGCGACCTCACCGGACTCCTTCTGCCTTCTGAACCACATGATTATTGGGATCGGTATCCATATGAGGCTGGCCAGTGCCAGAAGAATCTGGGTGCGTGCCAATGTTCTCAAGTAGTAAAGAAGGCTAGTCACTTCATCAGGCGACAACTGCCATTCGCTGACAGCGTCACTTTTCACGACCTTTAGCACTTCTAATGGGTTCCGGGCGTGTAACCAGAGTATCCACCAACACGCGCAGGCGATGATAGAAAAAAACCAGGCCCAGTTATGTGGCTGCTGTACCAATTCCCTAAATGAGCGTCTTGGAGGTAACAGCAAAGCAACGACCAGTCCAATGGAAAGAAAAAACGTTGCTACCCACAGAACTGGACCCCAGCCATCCCATACGCCACATTTGGCACACCAAAGGAGATGGGGGTTGTTCACCTGCATTTCTGAGAAGATTTGTGCCCAAGTAATTTGTCCACCCATTTATTCCTCCTCCCTGGCGTTCAAACTTTTTGACAACGCTCGACAATCTGTTGAGCCTTTTGATATACATCCTCAAACCCCGGCAGGTTTTGCGTTCGACCAAGTACGCTATCGGCAAGACGCCGGGCCGTCTCCAGATCACCATCCCATGAAGCGGCCTCAGCCTTGCGAAGCAAGGTGTTCCAATGCACCTTGAGCCAGGGGGAGAGGTACTCACGGGTTTTGTTCACCTCACGCAGGCGGGGAGCCAGACGGCCGGCCTCTATCACTAAATCCCAAGCTGCCTCCAGATCTTCAGGTCGCCGTTCTTTAGCTTCCTCCAAAAGTTGAAGAGCTCGCTCTTGCTGTTCCAATGCTGTACTAATCACTTTATCGTAGTAAGCCTGTAACTCCTCACGCTCAGCAGATGGGAGAAATTCCAAAGACAACGCTTGCTCAATCCAATCCGCTGCTTGCTTAGGATCACCTGCTAATGTCTCCACCGCTTTCTCTTTATACTCCTCTGCCTTGCGGCTGGCATATTCTTGGGCCAGGTTTGATAGATGGTTGATGGCCTCTTGAGCCGGCATGTTTCCCGTGAGCACCAGACCTTCGGCCTCCCATTCGAATCGGGGTAATTGCTTATGGCCTTCATGATACAGTCGTTCCAATTCGTCAATTATATCTTTAAAATTTCCCTGATTGACCTGAACAATCAGTGCCTCTACCTTACGATGTGCTTCGTTCCAATGCATTTTGGCTTCTTGAAGAAGCTCCTGGAACCCCTGCTCATTGGGATAGGTCTCGCTTGTATGACGGGCCAGGGCCATTGCTTCTTCATACCGGTCCAACAACATAAACGGTGAATGCCATAGTTTCTCCAGACGCTGACGAGTATTTTGCAGATGCAGGGACACTTCTCTGCGACGCTGATAGGCCTGCCAGCGCTCGGATAGGATTTCCAGCTCAAGGCGGTCGAGATCGCAGGCTATCAGTTCAGCTAATATGGCTTGTCCCCGGTCCAGATCAGCCTTATTTAATCCCTCAGGGCCTTTAGCGAAGAGACCCTCTAGCTCCCTCGTCAGCAATTCCGCATATATCTGGCGCTGTTTCTCAATCTTTTGCCCTGTTTCTTCGACTGCCTTGAGTTGCTCCTCGTCGGCAAACTGGTGGGCCTTTTGCAGTGCATCCAGAGCTTCTTTAAACCGCTTTTCCTCACTACAGGCGCGTACCTGGTTCATTAATCTTCGAAAACGACTAGACCTTGCGCTTATTGCTTTCTGGTAATGCTTCTCCCAGCGCTGGTTCAGAGCCTGGACATCACTGGAGCCAATTTTATTTAAAGCTTCCAACGCCTGCTCAACAGAGGTCCTGTGTTCCTGCGATACCTTTACAGGTTGTAATTGGAGGACGCTTTCCACCATCTGAGACAGGGTCTGCACCCGTTGCTGGTGCAGAGTCTCAACTTTATCTTTCACTTCTCTTACGCGCTCAACCAAAGCGGGAGAGGGATCGGCGAAGTCCAGGGCCGCCTCAAGCTCTCGCCTGGCTTCCTCAAAACGATCTTGTTGGGCCAGCCAGATAGCCCGATCCAGGTAGTGAGTGACAACTTCTCGTCTCACTGCCTCTTTCATCTACTCACCCCCTCCAGCTCATCCCGCACCACCAGGCGGGCGAAGGACCAGAAATCGTCTGCTCCAATTCGGGCCTCCCCGGCCAGGTCGGCTGGCTTCTGCGTCAAAAAGTCACGCAGAGTCTGGCTTGCCTGGGGGATATTGGCTGCTACCACTTCGGCCACCAGCCGGGCCAGTTCATCCGCGGAATACTGGTGCTGCACCACATCCGCGCGCGGATGGCCCAGCACAAAGCTCTGCATGGCCCGCACCACTAACGCCACCGGATCGTTCGGGCGGTCGCCCCGGGTCAGGGGTATCTCCTCCTGGTCGGGCAGCACCAGCACGTACCGCTCCCGCCATTCACCCCGCTCCTGGAAGCGACTACGTACTACCCACCCCAGGGCATAGGCCAGCACGAACTCCCGCGCCCGTTCCAGGTCTTCCAGGGCCGCCACAAAGTGAGGATGGAAAAGGCGCGGCGGCTCGTGCAGTTCGCCCAAGCGTTGCTCATAAGCTAAGGCGTGCCGCTCAGCGGCGAAGATATGGACAGGCTCTGGCTGCGAACGAACATCCCGCGCCCAGGAGATCTCACCCAAGCGGTGAGCATTCTTGTACTCCGTCTCCAAGCGGGCGACACAATCCAGCGCCGACAGGGGCAGGATATCCAGCGAGGTGATGAGAGCCGCGCTGTAGGGGTCGGTGGCATTGAGGCGTTGCACCTCTTCCCGCATATTGGCCACCAGTTGCACCTGCCGGGCAAAGGCATCGCGGCTGCGCACCGTCCGGTTCACCCACAGATAGCGATGGGGTTCCTGCTCGTGGGCCATGCCCACCCGCACTGTGGTCAGCGGCTCGGCCCAGGCTCGCGCTTCCTCGCTCTCCCGGCGTAGCAGCTTTTCATCCCGCCACAGGCCGCGCTCCTCATCGTCGAAGAAGGGGTCCAGCCGCAACTGCCAGACCTCCTGGCCGACAGCCTCGGCCAGGGCCAGCAGGCCGGCCAGGAACTGCTCCTGTCCCTGGGCGTCGGCAGTAAAGGTGATATCTTCCCAGTGGCGCAGGGCCAACTCCAGTCCGCCATCGGGCCGCTCCCGCCAGTAGAGCCGCTCCAGCCCCTCGCGGGTGAGGTAGGGAGCGAAGTAATCCCGGTACAGCAGGTTGAAGAACTCTTCATCCGCAAAGACCTGGCGCACCGATATGCGACGCATTTCCTCTCGCCGCTGCTGCTCCTGGGCCAACTGTTCCCGCAGCAAGTCCAGCAGCCCACGCCGGACCGGTTTTTGCCCCGGTGCACCGACTGGCGTCTGGCCCAGCAAGAAGTTAACACTCTGGGTCACCTGGGCCTGCACCTCGCCCACGATGCGTTCCTCCTGGCCGATGAGGTCGAGCAGCGCCTTGTGCCCGGCCTGCATCTCTGTGGGCACCTGACCGGCCAGGTATTCCGCCCGTTCCCGTGTCCGGCGCAGGGTGGCAGCCAGTTCATCCAGGAAGGCCAGGGTGTAGCCCAGCTTGCCGCTGCGGGCGGTGGTGATCTCATCCTCGGGCCGGCCGTTGAGCAGGCGCAGGACAGTGGCATTGAGCACCTGTCGGAAGTGGGTCAGGTGATCTTTCACTCCATTAGGGGTCAGGCTGCGCCACTCCGGGGCCGGTCCTGCTCCCTGGGCCAGGTTGGCAACCAGGATGGTGGCGCCGCCGACCCCTTCACCTCGCCCGGCCATCGTGCCCCGCAGAAAATGGTCGGCCATCACTGCTAACCCGTCGGGGTATTTATCCTGACAGAGGTCTGGCGAGAGAGTGATCTCCCGCCCCTTGAACTCTGGCCCGGCCAGGTACAGCACCAGCAGATCATGGGCAAAGCGTAGCTTGAGGCCGCGCGCCAGGTCACGCAGGGGCAGACGATAGGTGTAACCGCCCAGGGTGCTGACCACTGGCTCGCCCCGCTCCACCTGGACAGTGGCTGCCTGAGTGCGCAGATTGGCCCGCACCTCCTCCATCAGCCGGCTACCCCGGTCAATGAAGGCTGTAATCAGGTCAGCCATCAGTGGGAACATCCCTCGCTCAGGTTCCAGGAGGGTCAGGGGGTACTGTGGCCGCTGACCGTCGAAGATAAATATCTCATCAAAGACGGACCATTCGATGTAGCCATTGAAGACCTCGTCGCGGCTCTCCTGATTATAGGTCATCGGGAAGGGTCTTCCTCGGGCCAGCAGAAAGCGTCCCAGTTCACGCAGGGTGGCCATGCTGTTCAGTGTCAACTGGGGCGAGCGAGTATGGACTACGAAAGCATTGTCGGTGGCCAGGAAAGCGGTGACGACAGCAGCGGCGTTCTCGCCTGTCACCTGTGTTGCCCGGCGAACCAGGTAGGCCACGTCGGCCAGGGTTCCGCTGCCAAAGCCACCGGCCAGCGAACCCACAATGATCACCCGGGCCTGCTCCTGGTACAACACCCGGCGCACGGCCTGGCTGAGGGTCTGCCACAGGCGAGAGGCCTCCCCCTGGTGAACGTCGTGGAAGACGACCGCCCGGCCCACAGGCCGTCGCTGGTGAGTGGTGCGGCGTACATCCATCTGGGCATCAGGCAGATGGCGAACGCGGGTGTATTCCTCAGCTGGGAACCAGCCTTGCATCTCCGGCTCAGCCTCTGGATCCTGGGCCATCCGCCGGATGAGGTCGCGCAGGTCTTCGCCCATAACCAGTTGCTCCTCATCGCTAAGACTGACCCCGGCAAACTGCACCGTCAACTCCTGGCCCTGGACTATCTCCTGGGGAGCCGTATCCAAGAGCAACAGTTGCACCTGTTCTCGCCACTGCCCGGCTCCGGCATCCAACAGGTTCTTCTTGAGATGGGTCAGCACCCAGCGCCCGGTTCCGCCCAGACCGATGACCAACGTAGGGGCCGGGTCCCATTCCGGGGGGAGACCCCGCCAGTGGGCTAGAAACTGCACCGGCCGGCGTGGTTCAGGTCGTCCACCCAGCGGGGGCAACGGGATCGGTGGTGACACTGCTTTTTCACGACAAAGCAGCCAGCGCAGCAAGAGTAGCAAGAGCAAAGGCAGAAGCCAGGGCCACAGGTTCAGCAGCCGCTGCCAAAGGGGAGGTGGTTGGAGCGGCTCACCCCAGAAGGGCGTGTGCTCAAACACGTCGGGACTGGCCGCGCCGGGCAGAGGGATAGCCGGGCCAGAGTTGCCGTTTTCATCAATGGCCGTAACGAACACATCGAAGACTGGGTCATAGCGCTTGCTGTTGAAAGCCAGCCAGCGTCCATCCCGTGACCAGGTGGGCCAAGAGTTGCTCACGTTTTGGAGAGAGGTACCATCCGGCGCATCATTGGCCGCCAGGCGGCGGGCGTCGCCGCCGGCTGCCGGCACCAGGTAGATCTCGGCTGCTTCGTCAGAATAGGTGTGATGACCCGTAGTGTGATGGGTGAGAGCCAGCCAGCGGCCGTCGGGGGAATAGGCGGGATAGTAGTTGAAGCCCTCATCGCTGGCCCCTGGCAGGGGTTGGGGTTGGCCGCCAGCAGCAGGCACGACATAGATGTCGCAAGGCCCTTCCACATCGGCTCCGCCAATACCCAATGGTGATTCGCTGCGCACAAAAGCTATGATCTGACCATCAGAACTCCAAGCAGGCATAGTCTCTGTCAAAGCAGGATCGCTGGCACCCGGCAACGGCGTCACCGTGCCAGTTTGCAGATCAAGAATGTGAATATCGCCGGTAGAGTCGGAGAAGGCCAGTTGCTGACCATCCGGAGACCAGGCATAGTAGACAGCGTCAATTGGTGGGATGTTCACCCGCTCCCCGGAGAGGGTGTAAATCACACCTCGACCGGGGATAGGGCCGACCACCGCTGCAATCTGGTGAGAGGCATTGGAGACAGCGTGGCAGCCCATGCATCCTTCTTGGTTGAGAGCGCGGAAAGGTGCCGGCTGAGCACCTTCCTCCTGACTGGTGAGAAAGATGCCAAAATCGCCACGGCTGGGGTCCATTCGCCAGAAGTAGATGGCCTCGGCGGGTTTGCACAGGCCAACGAAAAGCTCCCGGCCAATAAGAAAGGCCAGAAAGAGAGCATAAAGCAGAAATAGTATGGAAAGGATACGGCAGGGCCAACGCCAGCTCAGCCACAGGTTGTACCAGGCCATTTGGTTGCGGCGCGACCACCACCAGAGCAGGAGCACCAATAACAGAACCAGGAGCAGGGGCAGGAGCAGCGCCGGCACCCACCAGTAACGACTGGAACAGAAGAGGGGCTGGGTAGGCCGGGGCAGCAGGTCCAGCAGGCCAGGTGCGGGCGTAGGCACCGCTGGGGTGATCATCACCCCGGCGGGCGTTGGCGAGGCGACAGGAGTCGGGGTTAGTGTTGGAGTAGGTGTAGGGGTGGGTGCGAGAGCTTGTAACCATAGACCTGGCCCGGCCAGAAAGGCTCGGGCTTCTCTCTCGCACAGGATATACTCAACCCGGTCGCGCACGTCCACGAAAAACTGGCCGGATTGCCGGACTCTGGCCCGGTAGGAGACGACATGTTGCTCCCCCAAACTATTCAGGTGCCAGAGGATTGCATTTTGTGCTGTTTCACCGGTAAGCGACCCATTATCGGAAATCGAATCAGGGATGACCTCAATTTTAGCCGGGTCGAAGGTGTGGTTGATTTTGACGTCAGTGGCCGTGGCAAACTCCCGTATCTGTTGGGCGATAGAGATGTAGATGTCCTTGAGGTCAGAGGTGTCAGGAGAGAAATGATAATCGGCCGGGCTACTGGCAATCTGCTGCATCAGATCCTTATCCACATCGGCCCCAATGCCTACGGAAATGATGCGTATGCTGTCGGCTTTGGCTGCATCGGCGGCATTGACGGCGGAATAAAAATCACTTTGTCCATCAGAAAGGATGATGATCACAGGTGCGGCCTCAGCTCGACCATTACTGCGCAAGTCATCGTGAGCGACTCGTAAACCCTCATCTATCGCAGTGCCATCCCCGCCAGTGATGCTATCTATGCTGGCTTTGATAGCAACCGGATCATGGGTCAGGGACTGGAGAAGATCGGCAGTGTCATTAAATTGAACCACTGCAACCCGGTCGCTCGCCATGTTCATTTCGCCGACAAAAGCTTTAGCTGCCTCTTTGGCATTTGCTAGCTTGGACTGGAAACCAATGACCGGATCCTCCATGCTGCTGGAGTGGTCAATGACCAGCATAGCATCCAGGGGCTTACCGGTGATCTCTGGCCCGCAGATGGAGCTATCGGCGCTCAAGATGAGATTAATAGTCACTTCCTGGCCGGGTTGAGTTACGGAAGGGACAATGTTTTTCTCCAGGCGCACTGCCTCATCGCCCGCCGGGGAAGGGGTGAGTGGGACCACCGGCGTTGGAGTGCTGGTGGAGGGTATCGTCGGTATGGGTGTGGGCGTGGCTGTAGAGAAATAAATGCCGTCACCGGCCGAACGCACCTCGCCCGCCGCATTGCGCAATTCAACGGTCACTGTATGCAGTCCTTCGCTACCTGGCAAGCTCCAGGACAACGTAGCGCTGAAGGGTTGCCAGTCGCCGAAGGGCTCCTCGTCGTTGCGCAAGCGCATCTCAGTGGCCCATTCCTCACCGTAGATGTGGAGGGTGACCGTCGGTGTCTCGGTGGAAAAAGCCTCGTTGTTGATGACAACGGGGAAAACATCGGGACTGGTGCCAAAGTTCTGCACCCAGTAATGGCTATAGGGAGCATCTGGTTGGGGGAAAGAATCGTTTGCGTCGAAGGCATACCCTACGCCGATTTCACGGACACGAGGGTTGAGGATGTTGGCTCGGTGTCCAGAACTTCCCATCCAATTCTGCATGACTTCGGCCGGCGAGGCGGCACCGCTGCCAATGTTTTCGGCTACCACAGACCAATGATACCCGGCAGCGGTAATCCTGTCAGCCGGGGTAGTCCCAGTATGGGGGTTGCTGTGATCGAAGAAATCCCCCGCGGCCATTGCCTCAGCGTGGGCCTGAGCCGCCTGAGCCAGCAGGGGGTTTTCTTTCAAGGGGGGCAAGCCGGCTTTCTCGCGCTCCAGGTTGGTCAGGTAGATGACTTCCTGGGCTGGGGAAGGGGCAGGTAATTCACCCTGAGCCAACCCTACTAGGGGGAAACCAGGTGTAAGAGAAAAGACCAGAACAGTACAGGTGTTCGCCAGCAATAGAAAGAGCCTGCGTTTCATCGAATTCCCCCTTGGATATAACTGCCCTAGCCGTGAGCAGGGTAAACACTTCATGAGGTTTGTGGTGCCCCTGCCCTCAGAGGCGCTTAAGGGCATATGCGTCAACTCAAGCGGTTGAAACCGCGCCTCGGGGGCGTTCCGCCGGATGTCCACCTCCATGGACATGTCTCCATCCACGAAGGTGGACGGCCAGCCGGTAGGGGCAGAGCGCCCCCTTCTTCAGGCGCGATTTCCAATCGCCAGCCTTTAAGTTGACACATATGGGCTCTTAAAAGGGCAGAGGCAACCGGAGCATGGTGATCTACTTCACACCTTTCAGCAAGTCGTCCATGGCCAGATTCAGGCTCTCGATGTCCTCATCGAGGATCATGAATTGGGCGATGGCGACATCCTGGTCTAGGACACTGGTCTGTTCGTTACGGATCAGTTTTTCAAGCTCTGCCTGTTTCTCTTGCAGGAATCGGCGTTCTAGCCACAACCGCTGGAAACGCTCTCTGTCTGTCTGAGGAAGCATCTCGGCGCGCTCGCGGAAGGCAGGGTCGTCAATACCGGTACCCTTTTGTTGCATTTCCGTAACCACCCTGTCCCTGGCGGCCTGCACGGCCCGACGGGCACGGGGGTAATCAATGGGAAGAGTTACGTCAGGTCGTACATCTCGTCGCTGATAGCTCCAGATTTTCATGGCCTCTACGATGTCTGGATCGCCGGGAGCCGGGCGGGTCAGGTAAATCTTCAGGGCCGGCTCCGGCCCCCGGACACTGCCGGTATCCTCCGGCGGCAGGTCCAGGCACCAGAAGTTTTCGTATCCGCCGCCAATTCCTTCATGCCGGTCCCGGTGGATGAGATCGAAGGCCTGGCAGCGGACAAAGAGACGGAGTAGGTCCATGTCTTCCATTTGCAACACAATATCGTTATGCAGAGCCCGATGCATGATATTTAATCTACCCGGAATACGGGTCTCCAGCCGGGCAGCGTTCACCTCGGCTGGGAAGAGATGGAGTGTCTCCCGGCCTAGCCGACCCCGGATGCCCCGAGCGCCCTCTACCTCACCAATGTGGGTCCAATAGTCCGCCTCAGCGCCGCGATATGACTCCACCCCTTCCAAAGGGATCAGGTCTAGAGTATGCACCAGGCGCAGAGCGAAACGATCTGTCGAGTTGACTACATCGTTCAGCTTCCCTCTGGCCTGGGTCAAGTTTTCCAGACGAGATCGGACGGCTTCCAGGTAATCTCGCTCAGCCGGGTCAGTGCCGTAGGCTACGTGGAGGTAATTGGCCGGCACTACTGACTCCCCCGTGGCACTTAGCAGGACGTCGGCTTTCGCCGCCAGGAGGTCGGCCAGGGCATTGGGATCGGTGAATCGCCGGGTCATCAGGTATTTCAGGATGGACTCCTGTTCCCAGGCATCAGCAAATACCTGGCGGGCAGGCGTGAGCAGGAGGTTCAGATTTCGTTCCTGGTTCTCTAACCCCAGGCGATTTTGTGCTTCGTCTTCCGAGACCTGAGCGAGAAAGCGAAAGCCAAAAGTTTCTTTGAGGCCGGTCCGCTGCTGCTCATAGCGCCAAAGGACTTTGGCCAGGTAGTCGTCCACGCCGGGGCGCAACTCCTGGGCGTATTTCTGGTAAAGCTGGTCCAGATAGCCCTGGTCCCAGACGAACTCGCGCACTGGCACTGTTTGCTCAGCTTTGATGGCATTTCTAATCTGGCGCTCACCACGCAACAACCAACCGTATAGGCTGTTATAGCCAAGGCCCAGGGTTGAGGCCCAGCTTTGCGCGCTCTCCCGCAACTGGTGGGTATGTTGCAACATGGCATCCACTAGGCCCCGCACCAGGTCTTCAACGATGAGGGTCTTCTCTATGTCTATTAACTCCTGCTCGGCATCCAGGTAAGCCTTGCGACGTCGTCCACCAAAGATACCACCTGGTTTTGCTTCCAACTCCTGGCGCGTAGACTGGACTGCTGAGATGTTGGTCTGTTTTTCCCCACGAGCCTCTCGCATTTGTCCGGCTTCATTTAGCGCTTTAAGGAAACGACCCAATATCTCTTCCAACCTCTCCAGGAAATCCAACAGGTAACCCAGTTTGCCACCTCGCTGGACGGAGGCCGAGTCGTCCGGGTTTTGCCCACCGTTTAGGATGTTTTCACACTCTGTTTGTAGAAATAACCGATAACGATCCAGTTGGATTCGTGTGTATTCTTCCAGCGCCAGGCGATATTGCCCCCCCACGCGTTGGCCGGTGCGCAGATCCTCGCGGCCCAGGTGATAGCCCTTGTAGGCTTCCACTCCCCGCAGGATACGATCAAGGGCACTGCCGGCGCTTTCCCCTCGCTGGTTGGGGGGCACCTCATCTGTCAGACGGCTACTCAACTCCTGTTGTACCCGCTGCCGTATGGCAACGATTTCACTGGTAGTGCCAGGCGGATCCAGGTGTATCTCCCAGTCGCGTACTTCGCGCGAGCTCAATTCTTTCACGATAGCCGGGTCCTGGGGGCGGTAGTTGAGAGACACCCGTGCTACTTCTTGGAAGAAGGGGGTGCTGGCTATCCGTTCGCCGCTGCGCAATGATTGCACCTCGGCCGTTTGGAGAAAACGAGCAGCGGCATCCCGACCGGGCACGCCAGGGATTTCGGCGTTGGCATCGGGGGCCAAAGCAGTCGGGTAGCCGTCTTCGTCCTTCCTGTCAGGCCTCAAAAGGATATCCAACGCCTCCAAAGCCAGGCGATGGGCCAGCCAGTCGGTGATGTGGTGCATCGGCAGAATCAGTGAAAAGCCTCCCACAGCCGAGTCGAAGGATGTCGTGCGCTCATCTCCCACCTGCAATCCCATCTGCGAGGCCTGAGAAATGACGTTGGTCGTGTGCCGGTCGTAGACGTCCTCCTCCCCCTCTTCAGGCCTGTCCAGCATGGCCGCGATAGCATCAGCGATGGCGGCTGTCACCCCGTACTCCGGCAAGACGTTAGTCAGGGGATTACGCTTGCTCTGGCCATCTACATGGTAGAGGAAATCAAACAGTTTGGTCTTGATGGAATTACGCCAGATACCCCCCTGACCTGAGGCATGGTAATACATTGGGTAGCCATGCTCATACTGGAAGTCCACCATAAAGCGCTTGTTTTCCCTCATGCAGGCATAACTCCGGGCCCGCATGGCTGGTTTCACACCGCCGGGGATGGCGCTGAAGGCTTCGGGCAACACCAGGAAACCGCGTAGGTGAGTGGATAACTGGTGATCCATTTGAGCGATCTGCCGCACCAGGTAGGCAATGTCCACAAACATGCCCGCTCCAGTACCGCCAGCCACCGAGGCCACCAGGAAGACATCCATTGAGGTGAAGAAACCCGTCTTGCGTATATCGCCGATGGCTCGATTTAATAAGTTGTAGGTAGAAGAGCGGGCTGGCGCCGAGACATCGTAGAAGACGGCCAGGCGGCCAAACTGGCGCAATTGCCCTGAACCACGTTCCAGAGTAAACGAGGCGCGGGGGAGGCTCTCCAGGTAAGTGCGTGCCTGGAACCAGGGCCCGATGTGAGGATGTTTCCCTTGGTCTACCTGACGGACGAAGTCGTAAACGTCACCGCCGATCCAGTAGTACTCGCCTGGTTCGAGCTCTGTGCGCAAAGCAGCAATCTGTATCTCCCCTGAGGTCTGCGCTGATTGCCCTTTGTCCTTGACGGTATCCAGGGCAATGAGCTTCACCTGAGGTGGCAGACTGCGTTCTCTGGAGGTCAGCAAATGTGCTTTCAGATGGCGCAGGGTCAGCACGCCGGTGCCACCCAGTCCAATTACTAGTGCTGGACGATACATGGGTTCATCTCCTTCTTTTAGCTTACGCAGTAATTGTTCAGGCTTCCGAGGTTTTGCCATTGAAACCTTGGGGATCTTTCTCCCAAACGATTGTCAGCCTAGGCTGGCGATGACGGAGAAAATAACTCCGCCCAGGCCAGCTAGCATCACCAGACTGGCCAGACCATAGGACAACACGGCAAGGCTCATTGATGCTCTGACCGCTGAACTGGCACCTATCCCGCGCTGATAACTGACAAACACGTTACCACCTAGCGACTTTCGCGCGCCATCAACCATCCTCTTAAATGAAAACCTGCCTCTTGGTCTGAGCTCAACAGTTACCTCAACCGGTGGATTTCGCAAGCCACGCGGCTGATGCACCACAACCTTGCGGATGCTGGCTGGTAGACCATCTCGAGCGGTGAACGCTAATGTATGTTTGCCGTAATCTCTCAACCGGCGTGTCCAACCTGGGCCTGCACCTTCAATCGTAAGCGTGCCTTCAGCGGACCAGAGGTGCAAGTACATTTGATACGCCAGATAAGCTGATAGAATGGCGAACCACACACCCAGGATCGTCGGCAGCACCCACCACTGAGGATGGCGTCCGAGATGTACCCGTACCGTTACGCCATCGGGCTTCTCGTAGATGTATGCCTCTTTCAGATCGCTCAGTGGATGAACGCGGATCTCACACCAGCCCAGGTCCCGGTGAGCATACCAGTTAAACGGTCCGTAGTCATTAAAAGAGGCCAGGTAGCGACCAGGGGCGCTGCCATGGGTCAGCTTGAGTGGGCCGGTGGTTTGCCCCTCGGGCGAGATGACCTCTACGGCGAGGGTCGTTTCGGCCGGGTTTTTCTGGATCTGAGCAGGTGCAAGGGGCTTACCTGCCTCATCTGTTACCGCCACTTCAATTCCCAGTGGGCGGGGGCGCCAGAAGAGATCTCGCCAGGCATACTCCTCCGCTTGGGGGCGAGTCACGAGGATACGCACCAGGCTCATTGGCCGGATAGTGAAAAGTAGGGCTGTGTGGTCTTCTACCAGGGGGATTTTTTCTCCGATGGGGCTTTCTGCCTGGACAGAGACGGTCAGGGTGAAATCCCCGGCTTTCTGCGGGGTGAACTCGCCTGTCCAGCGACCCTGCTTTTCCACCGTCAAAGGCACTGCTTCCGTCAGGCCTCCGCCTTTCACACTGGCCTGTGCCTCCAGGCGCCAAGATGGATCCATCTGATCCCCCATAGGGTTGCCCGTCTGGTCAGCCAGGTAAAAAGTCACCGGCGCCGCGCGATACTGAGGCCACGGACTGGAAAACCCATCCCAAATAACCCGGGGTGGCTGCACTTCCAGGCTGCCCATGTCTTCGTCGAAGGTTGTGAACTGCTGGCCTGTGGCCGGGTCCTTCACTTGGCCTAGCAAATGCACCCGATACTTGCCGGGGTGTGATGGGGTGAAAGTGCCCTGGTAACCTGCTTCGCCAGGGGATAAATCTATAGAGGTATCCTGACCGGCTATCGTAAATGTCAGGCACATCTGCACAAAGGCGGCCGATTCGGGAGGTACCTGTAAGGGAGCGCCACTGGCATCGGTCAGGACTACGGAGACCAGTACAGGCAGCAATGTCGTTGGCGTTCCGGCGACGTTCAGGTGCACCGTGGTTGGTTTTACCTCAAAGGTGGCCATCCCCTCCGGTGGCTTGCGGAACAACTCAAATGGCTCACCGTCTGGCTTCTGAGTGGTGGCTACAATGTTGAAGGCATATTTACCGGGTTGGGCGGGGAGATAGTAGGCTGTGTATTTGCTTTCTCCCTGCGGTGTCAGCACGAGATGCTGGCTGGTGCCATCACCCTGTATCTCGGCTTCCACCGTCAGGCGGAAACGAAGATCGTCGTAAGGGGGTAATGCTCCTCCACGGCCGCTCAAAGTGCATTGCAAACGCACAGGGATATATTGTGGCACTGATGAGAGAGGATCACAGGCCGCGTTGGCTACAATCTGGATCATAAAGATGCGCAGGATGCCAGCGGAGACAGGCCGCTCGATAGTGATATAACCCGGTTCGGGATTGAGGATGGTGATGCTTTCAATATACCGATCTCTATCCTTCACGGTGGCGGTCGCCAGACCTTCCAGGAGCTGTCCATCCTGGTACATCTTCACCCGCACCTCAGGCTCTGGTTTATGTATGACAAATGTGATCTCTTGCAGATAAGGTGGCACAGCGATGCGGTCCTGCGTTTCAGGGATCTCTACGACCTCGCCTCGGGTCGTTTTCTTATCGGCCAGGCCGGGCTCGTTGACCGTCAACTCGGCCAGGATGCCCTCGAAGAAAGCCCACATGGTGTTGGCATCCACCAGTTCGGCATTATTGTGAGTCCAGTCACTCCAGTATCCTCGGACACGGGACCAATATTCGTTGCTGCGGTCGTTGATGGCTCCCACAAAGAAACGATAGCGTGGATAGGATAATTCATCCTGAATATACTTTGCCAGCATCTGACGGTACTCAAAGCTCTGGAATTCTCCGTCTCGGCAATAGGCCAGCGCTTCTTCGCCCATCTCTGGGCAACTCAGGTACCATTCCCCATCGGTAAGCATCAAAATTACCTGAAGATGCTCACCATCTTGCCAGGTCTGTTGCATCGCCTGTAAAATGCTCTTGGCTTCTCGGAGCGCGCTCAAGTGGTCGGTATTTCCCAGATTGGTTGGAAACGCATCGGCCGAGAGTTCCGATTGCAAACGGCTGGAGAGAGGTTGCCACTCGTCGGACGTGTCGGGGTCTATGATAGTCGGCGTGACAATGGTCACCGGGCGACTGCCAAAGTAAACCACTGCGATCTGGAACTGTACGTCCGAGTCGTGGAAGTAATTGAGGCGGTAGCCAGCCAACCGTTCCACCATTTGTTGCAGGCCGCTGAAGCGCAGGTCGTTGGGATCATTGGCCTGGGGATGATCCTTACTGCCGTAGTTCAGACCACCCATTGAGCCTGACTGGTCAACCAGGAACACGACGTCCACGCCAGTGTAATCCTGTTTCTCATCTTGCGCGCCAACTGTCAAGGGATTGGTTATCGGCAAAACTGAAAGCAAAAGACAGATACCCAGTATAAAGAAACCTCGCCCACGAGGATACGGCCTCATATTGCTCCTCCTGAATCAATGCTGTACAGGTGCCTTATGGTTAATAACTGGACACTGGCGTTTTTGCTCGTAGGGACGGCTTTAGCCGTTCAGAATGGTGAAAAGCGACTGAAGTCGCCACTACGAACCACTACATCTTGGGGTTATATGCAGCTTCTTTGCAAGATATGGTGGTATTCAAAATTCGCCAGACTCCAGTTAATAACTGTGCTGCCGGGCAAGAATTTCATAGAGATGTCTGGGCATTGGCACTTTTGCAGCCTCAAATTCTCCCCGATTGTACGGGATTCGTCGGAATTCCACGGTCCATTTCACCGTCTCAAGGACGGCGTAATAGGCTGCATTGGTATCTTTAACATTACGAGGGACGCCTACGCTTCCCGGACAGATCATCGCCAGCCGGTCACCGTTCTCCAGCAAAGCCTTTGGTCCCCCCGCTGGCTCATATAATTCTTCTCCGGCTTCCCATTCCCATCCCCGTGGTTTTTCCCATTGCTTAGCCCTTCCGTGGGCTGGTATGTGAGTGTGCCCCACGACTATCAGCCGGGGAAGTGCCTCATCATGTAGTCGCAGAATTGTATCCAGCATCAAGTCCGGCGGCAAAGACCAGGGGTTGCAATAGGCATTGGGGCCTATGTTCTCTGCCTCGTGAGGGTCTGCTGACAACACTGCGCCATGGGCAGCGTAAATGCCGGCGTTTGCCCTTTGCCAGGCAGGACACTCCTTCAATTTCTGGATCCGCCGGGCTGGCAGCCCGGCCTCAAGCTGTTTAGCGTGCCACAGGGCAACGAGACGCTCGTCTTCACCAGGAGCCAGGTAACGTATGGCTTGATCGCCCACATCAGTGCCTTTCCACATCTGTAGGGCAGCCAGGTCGTGGTTGCCCATCAGCCAGACGGTCGGCTCCCATTCGTCCAGCAGATTGATACAGCTTATGGGCAGGGGACCATAGCCCATTACATCGCCCAAAAACCAGAGTTCATCTACCCCCAGCTTTTTAGCATCCTCCAAAACGGCCCGCAGGGCTGGCGCGTTGCCATGTATATCCGCCAGCAATGCCACACGCATTTGTCACGCCCCCCTGATTTGTTGTTCGTATTTCTCCAGCCCCGGCCAATGGGGAGCCACCTCTCGCAGCCCCGCCAACCGTTCCAGGCAAAACTGTCGCTGTTCTTCCTTATCATTTCTTTGCCAGGGCCACCATCGGCCCTCCAGTTCTCTAAGAGCATCATCCAGTGCCTCTTTTTCGTCCAGGAATCGCTTTTGCAATTCCTCAATAGGCTCAAGAATATCTCTCGAACGATGTTGCCCGACTGTGCCTTTCAGCCAGAAACGCAGTTCGTCCACTGCTTGTTGCACGTCGTGATGCCAGCGATCTGCTTCGGCCAGTGCCCGGCGCAGACGATGACTGAGGGGCTGTTGTAATTCGGGGGGACGGCTTTCCAGGTGCTGCAGCAAGGGTTCCAACGCCAGGCCACCCCCCAGACGGTTGGTCCGGCCACCGGCCTGGGCGCCTTCCAGGGCATCCTGGCTCAGTTGGATAGCCTCCTCAAAAGCAGCCTGGCGCACCAACTCAATAACGTGTTTGCGGGATTCGGCCTGCCACGGGCGCAAGGCGCTCTTCTCTACCTCGGCCCACCAGGTCTGGAACTGTTCCCACTGTCGCTGACGGGCCTGGAGTGATTCCTCTAGCTGCTCCCACGAGAGGCGATTGGGTTCCTTGATCAGGTGGCCGCTACGAAATCCGTATCTGTTTTCCCGATCCAATGACACTATCTGCCCCATCCGCGCCAGGGCTGCATGAAATTCCTCAGCCTGCACCAGGGTGTAGAGGGTTGCTGTTGCCAGCACCAGTTGATTTCGTTTCTCTTCGGCCTGGTTCTTTTCCTCAAACAGCCAGCTTACCGCCCGATGCCGCCCAAACCTGACCAGGTATTCTCGCAGGGGAGCGCCAACGTCGGCCCACTGCTCTTCAATGCCGACCTGGATGATCAGGGGGTTGATCACCTCCCAGGGAGCCTCCTGATAACGATCGGCGAGTTTCATCTGCTGCAACACTTCGGCTGCTTTCTGCCAGGCATCCCAGCGCACATCCACGTCATTATGCTCCAGATTCTGCCAGTAGTCCCGGCTCAGTTCTTTGCCGCCGTCTACCGGCAGCGGTGTCCGGGGGGATCGCAAGATATGAGCGATTAATGCTGACCAGGGCACGTGTTCCCAACGGTTGCGTCCGTCGCGGCCAGCAGCAATCACCTGTTCCAGTCGCCCCTTGGCCTGCTGCTGGGCACTCCATAAACCGAGTAAGGCTTCTCTAAAGCTTGCAACCTTGTCGTAGATTCGTCTGGCATCCTGATAAATGCCCGCTCCATCCTCCGGGTGTTCCTTTTCTGTAGCCCAGGTATAGCCGCCCAATAGCCCCTGAAGCAGAGCGGCCCACTCCTGCACATTCTCGCTCCATTGCAGTTGATGGCTAAGCGAGTCTAACGGCTCCAAATGCTTGTGTTCCAGGTCGTACTTGGGACCGTGGGTATCTTCAGTCAGTTGTTTCGCAACACCTCGCAATCGGCCTAGCGCACGGGTGATCTCACGTAGGGTTGTCTCTCCTGCGCTGTCCTCACGGAAGAGAAAACGGATTTTGAGCCCCATTCCCCAGCGATCTCTCAAATTCGCCGCTGGCGGAGCGCCCCAAAAGGCCAGGTCTTCAACCGGAGCCCTGGTTTGACTCCAGCTTTCCCTGAGTTCGTTCAGCAGTTTCCGCTCCATGCTGGCGTACCAGTTGGAAATGCCTGCATTGACGCGCACCTGCTCGCCAAACCAGCGCCGCACTTCCCGCCATGCCCTGCGGGCTCTCTCCTGAAATTCCTGTGGGAGGGTGGAGAGCAGCTGGTGCTCCTTCTCTTGTCGGTGCATGTCTTGTTCGGTTTGTTTTAGCCGCTCGATCAGGCTGCCTTTGGTCTCCTGGGCCAGGCGATATTCTCTGAGGCTGGTGTGGGGCTGAAGCCGTTCGGCAATGCGGGCCTTTGCCTGGCTGATGTCGGCGACTGCCCCGGTTTTGAAACGCAGCGCTTCCAGGCGCAGCCGCCATTCCGCGATCTCCTCTGGCTGCTCTAAGCCAGCCCAGGCCGGGTTCTTCTCCCGGTCCGCTGCCTCCAGACGGCGCTTCGCCTGTTGAATATAGATACTTGCCCGCCTATGTTCCTCATCCTCTAGAAACAGCTCTGCCAGCCAGCACAGACTCTCCACATCGGGAACTAGACCGACCCATTCAGCCAGTTTTTGGCGCGCTTGGTCACGCTGGCCATCAACAATAAGCCTTTCTATCTCGTTGTACACCTGTTGGCGACGCACCTGGCGCAGTTTTGTCTCCAGCCGAATCCAGGCCTCACCCCTGCTCAGGTTGGCTGCCATCTGATAATATTCTTCAGCCTGGGAATACTGACCGATCTGCCAGGCCTGGTCTCCCCACTCCTCGTAGATGCGCGGGAATTGTTCGTATTGATAGTTTCGTGCTTTCTCCGGCTGCAGGAGGGCCAGTTGATTGACCTTCTCCACCAACGCGGCGTAAACCGGACGCCGCTCCAGATCAGCGATGAGTCCCTCAATCTCTTTTATAAGCTGCTCTGCCCACCCGGTCTTAATCTGGCGGTAAAGGTTTCGCACCTCCTGTTGCATGGGCGAGGCTTTTGTCCGCCACGCCTCCAATTCCTCAAGTGCCTGCGCATACTTCCCCTCTTTCCGGTAATCCAGTGCATCTTCAATGGCCTGGGAAACTGCGGCGGCATCCTCAGCTTGTTTCAGCCACTCTTCAGCCAGGAAAATATCCCCTTTGTCCGCTTTTTCTGCCTTTACCACCAACTGCCAGGCATCTTTGGCCCGATGATAGAGACCTGCCTCCCAGTCCAGACGCCCTTGCAGGAAACGTTGCCGTGCCGCTATCCGTTCTTGAAAATCAATCAGTTCTGGTTTTCTGCCTCGCCCGGTTATAGCCTGGCGCACTTCGTCAGCCAGACGGTCTAACTCGTCTATTGCCTGGTGGATGGCTTCACTCTCATCGAGCCTGGTTGGGTCTATGGCCTGGAAGCGTTGTTCCCAATCGGCCAATAGTGCCTCAAGCGACCGGCGGGCCTGAACTGCGTAGCGAGCTCCCTGCAAGATCTGCTGGAAGCGCTCGGGGCGGCCGGCGACTTTGGCTTCCAGGTCAGCCAGGGCCTGAACTGCCGCTGCCAGGTCTGTATCTACCAGCCCTTCGATTTGTTCTGCCTCTTTATTTAATGCCTCAAAGAATTCCTGGTCGGCATCACACTTTCGCACCAGGTCTTGGGCCCGCTGAGCAATCTCCTGCAAACCCTCATCGCGTTCGGCGACTTCATGAACACGGGAGGCCATACCCTTGGCGTCCTCAAAGTCACCCGTCTGGCGCCTTTCGGCAACCCGGCGCAAGAGTCCTTCCAGATGAACTTTGAGCTTCGGGCGCATCTGATCGCGCGCTCTTTCAATTTCGGGTGCATAACTGTCTATGTTTTTTGCCTGGTCAAGCAGGCTCCAGGCCTCCATTATGTCCTTGCCGGGCTGCAGGGCATCTTTCACCAGATCAACGGCCTGCTGACGACGGTCAAGGGCGGGTTCAATAGTCTCTTTGAAAAAGGCCTCTAATTCTTTTTTCTTCTTTAGAGTGAGGTACTCAAAACCCAGCGCCTCCTTAATCCAGTCGGCGGCGGCCTCTGGATGGGCTGGCAACTTGGCCTGTGCCCGTCCCCGGTACTCGTCGGCTTTGCCCTCTTCGTATTGAGCAGCCAGTTCTATCAGTCGTTGTATGGCTTCTGCAGCAGGCAAATACTCCTTTGATATCAGGGTTCTCTGGGACTTGCCGTCAATAACTTTCGTGCCCCAGTCATACCCAGGTAACTCGCTAAAGCCTTCTCTGTTCAGCCGGGACAGTTCTTCGATCAAAGGCTTGAAGTTGCCTTGGACTGCCTGAGTGGTACGCCATCCTTCCTCAGCGTAGGCCTTTTCTCGCCTCTGTTTTGTTTCCTTCAACAGTTCCTGAAACTGGAGGTTGTCATGGTATTTACTCGCTTTTTGCTGCGCCAGAAACAGGGCCTGGTCATATTGGTTCAGCATAAGAGAAGGAGCTTGCCAGAATGTTTCCAACTGACGACGGGTCTCTTCTAACTCTTGTGACACTTTTGCCTGCTGCCAGTGCGGCCGCCAGCGCTCGAGCAGAGGTTCTAGCTCTACAGGATTAGGGTGGATACTCTGCAGACGGGCCAGCGTCTCCTGGCCTGTGTCCAGAAGATTGGCCTGGATCAGCTCCTCCGGCTTTTTGGCCAATAGAGTTTCCAGGTCGTGGGTCAGGGCCTGCACGCGCTTCTGGCGGATCTCTTCAACTTCCTGCTCCACGGCTTCAATTTGCCCAATGTCGTCTTCCGTGAGACCCGCAAGCTTGTAAGCATCCTGGAGCTTTTGCAGGGCTTCGTCAAAACGGTCCTGATCGGCCAGGGACTGGGCCTGTGTCAAGTAATTGCTAAGCATTTGTCTGGCATCTGGGTGGTCGCTCATTTCTGTTGCCTCGCAGTTATGCTAAACCGATGACAGGGATAAACTACAAAACCTCTGGACTGTTGGACATTCAACTGGGGTAATTACCCAATCCATGCCCGAGTTTGATTGTGTGTCACCTCGACAGATCGTCGTGATGCCCCCCAGTGTTTTGGCTGCACGCAATTCGCAAAATCCACGTGATAGGGTTGTAGCTCATTGAAGATCCAGGAAGGAACGTCCAAGTAGTCGATTCTCTACTCACCATTCGCTTATTTGCCTGGTTACTATGGCGGATTGGGCATCGCTTGCA
>JAOZOT010000078.1 GCA_029933115.1 Anaerolineae bacterium
GCGCAAGCTGTCTACTGCAACTCCTCCAACCGCCGGGCGGCAGCCGTGAAATCAGGGACGGCGGCCAGCACCCGGCGATAGGCCTCTATGGCCTTATCCCGGTCGCCAACCTCCTCGTACCACCCCCCCAGTTCGAGATACCTCTCAGCCAGGCTGTCGGTGATGTCCGCCCGTACCAATTGGGGCAGCAGGTCGGGGACGATGCTCTCTCGCTGGAAGAGGAAGTGGCCATAGGGTGACCAGCCCAAAGTACCCCAACCGTAGATGGTGTATTCCTCCACCATGCCCAACGCCAACTCGTAACTGGTGATAGCCTCATCAAGATCGCCCTGGAGGTAGGCCAACTGCCCCCAGGTCAAGAGAGGCTCCATCTTTTCACCCATGTTGAAGGTCAGGATTTTGAGAGCTGCCTGCAAGTAGTATCCTGCCTGCTCATACTCTCCCAAGGCCATATACGCTGCTCCCAGCCCGTGATAGGCTTCTATCTGCGCGTCATTGAGACTCAGGGCCGTCTGGAAAGCAGCGAGGGCTTTCTCAGGCCGGTTCTGGCCAAGCTCCTGCCATCCCAATCTAGTGTAGTCTCCGTGAGAGCGTGGGGGAGATGAGCTCAACCCAGAGCTAGCCTCTTGCCATCGCTCCACGGCCTGCTGCCGCAGCGGAGTCTGCCTCCAATAGATGCCCTCAGCCAGGCTGGGCTTTTCGTTCAGGAACAGTTGATACTCTCGAACGGCGTCCTCGTTGAATCCCAACTGCTCGTAATAGTAGCCCAGGTTCAAATGGTAGAGGCTCTCTTCTGGGGCCAGCTTGATAGCCATTTTCATCTGCTGAAGGGCTTCATCTTCGCGCCCGGCCTGCCAGTAGAGACTGGCCAGGTTGGCGTGATTGAGGGAGTAGTAAGGCTCCAGGGCGATGCCCCGCTCGTACCGCTCGATGGCTTGCTCCAGATGGGCCTGCCCTGAGCTCGTCGAACGGGTTCCATCTTTGGCGGCCAATCTCCCGTGCACGTAGCCGCTTTGCAGTTGATAAAAGGCCAGGTACGGGTCCAGACTGGCGGCCTTGTCTATCAGGGGAGCCGCCTGGGCCCACTGCCCCCGATTGGCCCACTGCACACCCTGAATGAAGGGCCAATAGGCCAGGTCCGACCAAAAGGCGCCGGCAGCCAGGATGAGACCCGGCACCAACAGCACGCCCACTCTGAGCCCTGCCCCCCGCTCCCTGGCCTCTGCCCCCTGGCCCAATTGCTCGTTGAGGGCCAGAGCCAGAGCAACAATGAGGGGCAGGGCGATGGCCGGCACAGCGACGTGGTTGTCCACCAGGCTGTGCACGCTGAAACCCAGGAGGCCGGCGCTGCAACCGGCCATCAACAGCCGATGCTCCCGGCCGGCCGAGTGCCACCTTCGCCTGAAAGCGACAGCGATAGCCCAGGCCATCCAGCCGCTGGCGGCCAGACCGATGAGCCCTGTCTCGGCGGCCGTGGTCAACAGGTAACTGTGGGCATGGGGGTAAGGGCGCCAGGGAGGGATAGGCGTGTATCTCATGAACTGGGTGCCATAGGTGAAGGGCCCCGTCCCCCATAGGGGTGAACTCAGAAAAGCGCACCAGGCACTGAACCAGAAGTCACGGCGAGCGGTGAGGATGCCCCCGTGAGAGGGGTGTTGCAGTTGTCGGACCCCCAACCATGCACCACCAGCGGCCAGGGCTGCAACCCCCAGGCCCATCAAAACCAGCAACCACGACTTGGTCCTCAAAGTGCGCCACCGGGTTTCAATCCTATCTCGCCCCCCGCCGGCCACGAGCAACAGCCCAACGCCGGCCGTCACAGCCGTAGCAGCGCCCAGCCACCCTCCTCGTGAGGAGGTGAAGAACTGGACTATCAGGGCTCCCAGCAGCCAAGAGGCCAGGAGAAGTCTGGAAAATCGCGCTTTTGCACTCACTATTCTAACAAGAGCCAGGGGAATAAGCAAATTCAGAAAGCTGGCCGTCATGTTGGCGTCACCCAGGATGGAATAAATGCGCAGTTGAGTTGGCGGCAGAGGATGGGCTGCTCCTCCCAGGGTCCACCAACTCGCGTACCAGCCGGCAATATCTGCCAGCCCGAATCCAATCACGACGGCTCCCACTATCAGGAGGCATTTGACCAGAAGTTCTGCCGGCCAGCCGTTGACCAGCAGGTCGCTCAGAAGGTAAAATGAGAGGGCATAGATGACCATCAATCCCAGATAGCCCAGGCTGCGGCGCGGATCGGTGGAGAGGACGGTCGTCAACAGTTGGGCGGACAGGAAGACGACGAGGGGCAAGTCCAGAGGACTCTGGGCCAGACGCTGTCCACGGCGTAGGCGATAGCCCAGCCAGAGGGCAAAGACGGTGAGAAGCAGCAAGTGAGAGACGAAACGCAGCCGGAAACGCAAAAGCCCGTTGATAGTCCCGCCAGCTAATATGAAATAGCTGAACACGAGGATAAGGGCTGCCTCTTGCACCAGATATAGAGTTGTGGGGCTGAGAGTTTCAGCGCGCAATCTCTTCATTCGCCAGACACCAGAATCCGTTTTCTCTCGAGGGCTGGAGCGAAATCCGGCACCGCCGCCAAGAGCTCACAATAGGTACTGAGGGCCCTATCGGTGTCCCCCGTCTCCTCGTACCATTGACCTAACTCAAAATACTTTTGAGCCAGGTCATCGGTGATGTTGATGCGAACCAATTGCGGCAAAAGGTCTGGGGCGATGCTTTCCCGGTAGAAGATGTACCAGCCGTACTCCGAAATGCCCAGAGTCCCCAGCCCATAGATGGTTGTGCGCCTGACCATGCTCAGAGCTTGCTCGTAGCGGGCGATGGCTTCATCGAGTTGGCCCTGTCGGTAAGCCAGTTCCCCCCAATCCAACCAGGTCCACAGCCTGGTCCACGCAGTTCCTCCCTGAGCGAAAAAGAGTCCCGTCTGCAAGTAGTAGTCGGCCGACTCAAAGTCGCCCTTCTCGAGACAGGCATTTCCAAGGCCACGATAGGCTTCCAGGCGGTTTGGATCCTGTCTCTGAGCCCGGCCGAAGGCCCGGATAGCGGCCTCAAGCTGTCCTTGCTCCATCTGGTGCCAACCCAACCTGATATAGTCATCGTATCCCTGGGGTGAGGCAGGCGGTGGGGGCGCGGGATTTTCCTTCTGCCATTCCCTCACGGCCCGTTCTCGCAAGGGGCTCTGCCGCCACCAATTGGCCTGAGCCAGGTGAGATTGAAGGGCCAAAGCCTGCTGATATTCGGCGATGGCCTGCTCCTCCTGTCCCAATTCCTCGTAGTAGAACCCCAAGTTCAAGTGGTAAAGACTGACTTGTGGGGCCAAGGTGATGGCTGTCCTCATCTGCTGCACAGCCTCTGCTCTGCGTCCTGCCTGCCAGTAGAGGCTGGCCAGGTTGGCGTAATTGAGAGAGTAGCCGGGTTCCAGTGCGATCCCGGCTTCGTATTCGGCGATGGCCTGCTCTGGGTCTTCCTGTCCCCAGGGCTCTGCGGCCAACATCCCGTGAGCGTAGCCGCTCTGGAGATGGTAGAAAGCCAGATGAGGGTCTGATTGGGCTGCCTGATCCAGCAGTGGGGCTGCCGAGACCCAATTGTTTGTATTAGCTGCCCATACTCCCCGGTGAAAAGGCTTGTAGGCCAAGTTCGAACGGGAAGCAGCCCCGATTAGGAGGATGCTGGGCAGCAGCAGCCAGGCTGTGGGTAATCGCCGCCGGTCAAGTTGGCCAGGAGAAGGCCCGGACGACTGATCCACGAGGGCGACAACCAACACAGCAACGAGGGTCAGGACAATGGTGGGCATGGTCAGGATGGTGTCGGCCAAATTGTGAACCGCGCAACCGGCCAGGCTGCCTGCGCAGCCGGCCATCAGCAGGCGGTGCTCTCTGCCGGCCCGCTGCCAGCTCTGCCACAGAGCGCGAAGGATAGCGACGAGCAGCCAGCCCAAGCCGGCCAAGCCAATGAGGCCCGTCTCAGCGGCCAGGTTGAACAGATAATTGTGGGCGTGAGCGAAAGGCAGCCAGGGAGGAACAGAGTTGTACTTCATGAATTGGGTGCCGTAGGTGAAAGGTCCTGTCCCCCACAGGGGCGAACTGCGAAAAGCGTACCAGGCCGTGAGCCAGAAGTTGCGGCGAGAGGTGAGAAGGGGGCCGTGAGAGGGATGCTGCAATTGCCTAAAGCCCAACCAGGCCATGCCTGCAACCATCAAAGCCAACCCACAGCCCAGGGGAATCACCAGCCACCACCTGGAGACAATCCACCGTTTCAGCCTGTTCAGACCATCTTTTGGAGAGGGGATAGCCAACAGGAGAGCGATGGCCAGTGCCGTGGCCGTACCCAGCCAGCCCCCTCGCGACGAACTGAAGAACACGATGGTCAAAGCGGCCACCAACCAGAGGGCCAGCAACAACCTGGGGAGGCGGCCCCGCGTCCAGATAAAGCGGGTCAGCGCCGGTGGAATAAGCAAATTCAGGAAGCCGGCGGCAAAGTTGCCGTGGCCCAGAAAAGCCCGCACACGCAGGGTAACCGGAGGAAAGGGGTGAGCCCATCCCCCAATGGCAAACCAGTCGGCGTACCACCGACCAATCTCGATAAGGCCCAGAGCGATGACGATGCTGCTGACCACCAAAAGGCTCTTAACCAGCAATTCGGCCGGCCAGCCATGATGCAACAAATCAACCAGCAAACAGAAAACCAGAGCGTAGAAGACCATGAGCCAGGCGTTGACCAGGCTACGACGGGGGTCAGAAGATAGAGCAGTCGCTATCAGTTGGGCGCCCAAGAAAGCGATGATAGGCAAGTCCAGACCGGTGTGAGGCAAACGTTCTCTACGGTACAGGCGACAGCCCAGCCAGACGGCTGCAATGACGGCGATCAGCGCAGTGGAGACAACGTTCAACTTGAATTGAACGAGGCCGTTAAGGGTGCCGCCGATCAGGAGGAAGTAGCCCAGAAGAACGATAAGAATAGTTTCTCGGAAAAGGTAGGATGTCGAGTGGTCTGGCGATGCTTTCATGACGATCCCTAACAAGCCGAATTCGGGCCCGCTGTTCAGCGCAAAAAGTCGCGGATATGCCCAATCACCGCTTTGAGCCCCCGCCACAGGTAATCTACATCTTGAAGCGAGCGCGTGCGCATTAACTGTCGCAGGACAAAGCGCGGGCTCAGAAAGATCTTGTAGATGTCGGCGCAGAGTTGTGAGACTTCGGCCGGTTCCATGTCGGGCGTCTTTAAAACCGGCCGGCTCATGTCGAACTTTTCGTAATCATCAGGAGCAAAGAGCAGCCAGTCATTTTCCACGCTTTCTCTATATAAAGGTGTGCCAGGGTAAGGCACTACCACTGTGCTCTGTAGCATCTCTACCTGTCCACTCTCCATCAACTCACGGGCCATCTCCAGAGTGCGGCAGGCGTCGGCCCGGGTCTCCCACGGGTAACCGACCATAATGGTCAGGTGGATGTCCAATCCTGCCTGGCTGATCAGGCGGCAGTCGTCCCAAATCTGTTGGACGGTGATGCCTTTGCACAACCGGTCCAGGGTAGCCTGACTGGCCGATTCCAAGCCCATCTTGAGTTTGCGGAAGCCGGCTCGCTTCATCAGTTCCACCTGCTTCGGCTTGAGATAGCCGAAGCGCATATTGCAAGAGAAGAGGACCTCATTATTGTAACCCCGCTCGATCATCCCCTGGCAAAACTGCGTCAGCCAGCCTCCGGTGGGAAAAGTCCCTGTGTCGTCAAAGATCTCCCGGGCATTGTGTTCCTCGATGAGAAAGCCGATCTCGTCCAGCAGGTTCTCTGGCCTACGAGTGCGGAAGGTGGGATAAGTGGTCGTCCACGCGCAAAAAGTGCACTTGTGCCAAGGGCAATCGCGCCCGGCCATGGTATAGAAAAAGGGCTGGCGTCTCTTCCACTTCTCGCCGTAAAGGTGAGCTTTGGTCAGCTCGCGGTCAATAAAGGGTAGTTGGTTCAGGTCGTGGTTGAGTTGAAAGGATCCCGTGTTTTTAATCGTTCCGTCTTGTCGGTACCAGACCCCTGCCGGCAGCGGCTCACCGTCTCGCAGATGACGAGCAATTGCCAGCAGCGAGAAATCATAATCACCCCCGGTCAGCACATAATCCACTTTGCTGTTCTGCATGGATTCGCTAGGCAAGGCGGTGACGTGGTCGCCCATCAGGACGAATCGGCAGCCAGGGTGGATCTCTTTAAGCCGGTCTATGATACGCCAGTGCTGCCTGACCACAGGGGTCTTGGTCTCAAAGGCGACGAGGTCCGGTTTTTCCCTTTCGAAAAAAGCTGTAAACTGCTCATAACTCCACTGCTCGGCGATGGCGTCATTCCACAGAACTTCAAAGCCGTCCTTCTGCAGTAGAGTAGCTGCCCAGGCCGGCACCAGGGGGTAGATGTACGACGGGACGTGGTACCACTGGAACTGGCGGTTCTGAGTCAGCATGGGGCTGCCTTTGCCGGCCAAGGGAGGGTAGGAGATGATGATTTTCATCTGGTTATCCTCTGGAGTACCTCTTCTGTTTCAAAACCCGAAGTATGAACAAAGGGTTGCCGATGAGATAGCGGCGCCACAGGCGGCGCGGGTCGCTGAGCAGGCGGTATAGCCATTCCAGGCCGTGGTCTAGCATCCAGCGGGGGGCGCGTGGTTGGACACCGACTACAAAGTCGAACAGCGCACCCACAGCCCACACTACCGGCACATCGAGTGCGTTACGGTGGGCGGCGATCCACTTCTCTTGTAGTGGGGTGCCCATGCCCACCAGCAGAATATCAGGTCGGGCAGCGTTCACGGCGGCGATTGTGGCCTCGGTGGCTCCCGGCGTGTCGTGGAAATAGCCATGATGAGTGCCGGCAATGAAAAGGCCCGGATACAGAGCGGTCAACCTTTGGGCGGCCTTTTCGGCCACGCCGGGCCGTCCTCCCAGCAAGTAAAGGGACAGTCCTTCGAGAGCGCAGCGGGCGCACAAGGGATAGATCCAATCGGCGCCGGTCATACGGCCGGGCAGGCGGTGGCCCAGCAGCCGCGCCCCCAGCACGACGCCCGCGCCGTCGCAGTACACTATGTCAGCAGCGTTCATGATGCACCGCAGGTCGGGGTCGGCATAAGCGGTATTGAGGGTGTGGATGTTGGCGTACATCACAGTGCAACGGCCATGAGGTTGCTGCGCCTGGGTGATAGCGCAATCAATCAACTCGGGTTGTGCAATAGCACTAACGCGAACGCCCAGAACGATCATATCCTAACCGAGTATAGCATGATACACGCCAATCGTCTGCTGCGCAGTCCGTTCCCATGAGAACTTTTGTGCTTGCACATGGGCCTGCATTTCCAATTCGTGACGGAGATCCTGGTCACACCATAGCCTAGCCAACGCTGCGCCAATGTCCTGAGCATCGAACGGATCCACCAGCAACCCAGCTTCTCCTACAATCTCGGGCAGGGAAGCCGCCCGGGCCGCCACGACCGCCTTGCCGCAAGACATGGCCTCCAGCGGCGGCAGCCCAAAGCCTTCCTTATAGCTGGTGATAGCAAAGAAATCCGCCGCGCTATACAACACCGGCAGATCTTCGTCAGATACGTAATCTACAAACCGAACCCGATCCTGCAATCCCAACGCCTCAATCAGCGCCAGCACATTGGGGCGGAAGCGATCTCGCACTCCCGCCAGGATTAGAGCCGCATCCGGGCTGTCCGCCTGTTGAAGGAATTCGTGGAAGCCCCGCACGAGCATCGGGACGTTCTTATGAGGGCGTGTGTTACCCACATTCAGGATGAAGCGCTCTGGGAGTTTGAGCCTGTCTCGCAGGGCAGCAATCGCGCCGGCTGGAGCAGGGCGGAAGCGGTTGCGGTCAACCGCCTCGTGCACCACGTGAATCACCGACCGCCGTAGCCCCGGATATACATCTAGCAGTTCGTCCGCCGTCGCCTGTGAGACGGCGATGATCGCATCAGCATTCTGGATGGTGTGCCTGTAGGCGTAACGATAGAACACCCGGTGCGCCCACTCTACCCATTTGGGGCGCTCGCCGGAAAACCCCTCAACCCGTATGGCCTGGAGGTCGTGAACCGTGACGACGGCAGGAAAGGAACGAAGTACCGGCCCCACCGGGAAGTGGGAGTGGAGCAGGTCGCATCCCTCTCTTCGGACAACCCGTTGCAAGATCAGCAGCGTCCCCGGCGAAACCGGTGGGATACGTATTGGGCAATCCGAGAAACCCGGGGCAGTCACAATGGGCGACCTGTGTCGTGGATTGCGGAGAATCACGTACTCGTAGTGGTCATCCTGCTCCGACAAGGCACACAGCAGCTCATAGCTATAGCGCCCGATGCCATGAAAGTACTCGATGATGTAGCGAGCATCCTGCGCGATTCTCACGGGGTACCTCGGCTCTCGATAGCCTCTATCAACCGTCCAGCGATGACATGCCAGTCATAAGCCTCGACGCTACGCGCCAAGTCGTGCCGATCCCAACTGTGCGTCCGCGCGGCGAGCAACGCGGCGGCCCATGCCTCCACATCAGGCTCCGCAAGAAGGACATTCGGAAATCTCAAATCCATGACGCCGCGCAAAGGCGTCGAGACAATGGGCTTGTTGCAAGCCGAGTACTCGATCACCTTGAGGGGCAAGGCGCTATGGGTAAACTCGCTCACCTCGAAGGGTACCACGCCCACATCCAACGCGTTGAAAAAAAGCGGCATCTCCTCCGGTGGGCGCGGCCCGGTGAAACGCACGTCAGGATCACGCGCATAGCGCGACGACAGCCGTTCAACTTCCGATCCCGGCCCTACAATCAGCAAGGCTGCCTCGGGCCTACGCGCTCTGATCTGCCGGAACGCTTCAAGCAACAACTCTAATCCCGACCAAGGTCCATGATTGCCGATAGATCCGATGACCCAACGCCCTTCCAAACCCAGCGACGCCCGCAGACGAGCCACATCTTTCGGTGCGGCCGTGCGTAGTTCCGCCAAGTCTGCTCCATTGGGTAATACCTGGGCCACCTGCCCCCAAAGTTCATGTACACTCCTGGCCAACTGAGGCGAGCAAACGGTCACAATGTCGGCCTTGGTCACCTCTCGGCCCACGAACCGCTGGATGTGCGCTGCCTCGTGCTGTCGCTCATCCCAAAAGGCATCCACCAGGTCGTAAACGTAGGTCACCTCCCCCTTGAGCCAACTGGGAAACGGTGTGTACCGAAAATCCGCACTCACCACCACGTCCACACCCAACTTGGCTATCCAGCGGGCCAACTGCCATTGGTTGTAGCTTTGGGCCCACGACCTTTTGAGCAGCAGCCGCGAGGCACGCAGTTCGCGCACACCGCTCTCTAACACCCTCACACACAGCGGCCGGGCCCAACAGCGCACGCCGTGCCATGCCTGTAGCAGCCACGATTTCGTCTGCAGAAGAGGCCACCGCAAATAGTAAACCGTGTGCATGTCCGCCAAATGCCTCGCCATCTCGTACGAGCGCACACGCACGCTCAGCCCTGGAAAATGTGGGAGAAAAAGAATTCGATGAGCCATCAGAACAGCGCCTCACACATCGCTGCTGCATCCAGGTCTGCATCGAAGGTGTAACGGCTGGCAGCCAGCGCAAACATAACAGGCCACGAAAACACCATCGTCCCGTGCCAGCGTGTCCTTGCCACACGGCGCATACGATACCAGAGCGCACCATTTATCCGAGGCTCATCTGGGCGCTTGATCCGCACCGACTGCAGGTAGCGTAGCGCTCGTTGAACTCCTTCCTGAAAGGCCGGATCGCCAGTTTGGGCATAGAGGATACGCCAGATGCGAATAGCCTGAGCGGTGGCATCGCTGGCCAGTGCCGGAGCTAAGCACTCGACCCACCAGCGGAACAGCCCATGCGGATGCCCCTTGTAGTACTGGTGTACAGCCCCCTGATCATCCTGGGCCTGCAACAACCAGCGACCGGCCTTCTCAGCAGCCCTACTGTAGCGGGCCTCTTGAAGACGATGAGCGGCAAAGAGCAAACCCTCTGTGGCATAACAATGGGCGTGCGTAAAGACGTGAGTGCGCTGCGTATTGGCCCAAAACGCTCCATCAGAGGTTTGCAACTTTAGCCCCCAATCACACACCCGCCGAGACGCCCCCACAAAGCTTCTATCCCCCGTGAGGTCCGCCGCACGCAACAGTCCGATTGCCAGCTTGATGTGCAGGCACCCGTAGTCACTTTCAAATGTAGGCACCTGATAACAGTCTCCCACTCCCAACTCACGACGGGCGCGAAACTGGCCATCCTTCTCTTGAAATGGTAACAACCATCTTGCTGCGTCGTGCGCTGCCTGCACGTAGCGCACATCCCCTTCACAGGCTGCCAATTCAGACAACCCCTGAAGGATCATCCCTACATCGAAGGTAAAACTCTCATCACAGGGACGGGTACTACCATGCGGAATACAGTGAGCCACTGCCCCCTTGCCCAGTTCTCCGGCTCGCCGTTGCAACTCGCACAAATAATCTCCACTACTCCGCGCCCTTTCGAGATGAGCGGCATCCCCCGTCCAGGCCGCCAGACGCAGGAACACGCTCACCGCATAGCCGGTGCTTTCGCTATACAGGCGGGGATATACACGCCGCACCGTGTCGTAACCATCGTAGACACCACCATCAGGTGCCACGATTCCCGACTGCACAAGCCAGCGCTCGCACGATGCAAACAGATCCCGTGCCCTGTCCGCTTCCATCACTTCTCCGCAACCCACGCTACATACATGCTCAAGAACGGCAGGAGGCGCGTGATCCAGCCTCTGGCGCGCCACTTGCGATAGGTGTAATGCAAATAGCGTATTTCAACGCTCGAAAAGTGCGTCTTCAGTTGGCGAGACAGAACGCGGGGCACAAACCAAGTCTCGGCGAACTCAAAGCCACTGGGATACATCCAGCGATTGGCGCGCTCCATCACAGACTTGACCAGAACCGAGGGCAACAAGAAACGTGGATGCAAGGAACAGAGACTCTTGTCAATGATGACGGCTTTGCCACCTCGGCACAAGACGCGCGCCATCTCTGCCAGCGCTAACGGGACGTTGGGCACATGTTCGAGTACCTCCACACACACCACCGCGTCAAAGCTCTCCGCCGCGAACGGGAGCAACGTGATGCTCCCCTGCAAAAAGTCTGCATCCCCCAATTGCGCCGCTGCGCAGGTCAACCGATACGAAAGATCCACCCCAACGACCCACGCCCCCTCGCTGGTCAGCGCTCGGCTGAAACGTCCGCGCCCGCATCCAACGTCCAGCACCTTCATCCCCGCTAATGGAGGAAGTGCCCGCTTTATCGCCAGCCATTCAAAATCATCCGGCTCGATATGGGCCGGGAAGGTATCCCAATCCCCTGAGACCTCGTCAAATCGCTCACGGATTCGAGATTCCAGATTTATCAAGCGTTACCCTCCGAGTCAGGCGGGGTGCAAAGCAGGTTCACCAAACGCGTGCTCGACCT
>JAOZOT010000079.1:0-4135 GCA_029933115.1 Anaerolineae bacterium
GCCCTCGGCCGGCCGGGTGTAATCTGGGAACGAATTCACAGAGGGTTGTACTTAACCTGGGGCTTCTATGTGCTCTCGACAGTTTCTGGCACGACAGCGTTAAGGTCCTTCATCAGAGCCTCGACATCAATGCCGTGAGCGATGGCGCCTTGCTCCACATTCTCATACTGAGCTATGGCACAGCCAAAACACATCAACCCGTGACGCAAGAAAACCTCCACTGTCTTTGGATACTTCTGCACAACTTCTCCAATGGGCATATCCTTAGTTATGGCCATCTTTCATATCCTCCTTAAAGCAATTTGGTTACTACGCGATTTCGTCAATCGGGGCTTTGCCCCAACGTATTAAGTTACGCCGTCCTCTCTGGATAGGCTGTGCCCTCCAGTTCGGCGATGAACTTGTCGGCTTCCATGGCCGCCATAGCCCCTGAACCGACGGCGGTGGCGATTTGCTGCAAAACCCACTCTTGGACGTCGCCGGCGGCAAAGACCCCAGGCACGCTGGTGTGACATTGCCGGTCGGTGACGATGTAGCCACGTTCGTTCAATTCCACCTGTCCGTCCAAAAATTGGGTGTTGGGCACGTTACCGATGTAGATGAATATCCCCTCGGCTTTGAGAAAAGATTCCTCGCCGGTTTTGAGATTCTTGACACGCACCTGTGCCACACCTTGTTCTCCCATAATCTCGGTAACCACTGAATCCCAAACCCATTCGATCTTCTCGTTTTTGAAAGCCCGTTCCTGGACAACCTTCTCGGCTCGCAAGCGGTTGCGACGATGTACCAGATAGACCTTGTTGGCGTACTTGGTCAGGAACATGGCCTCCTCAACGGCTGCATCACCTCCGCCGACGACAATAACCGTGCGATTCTGGTAGAAGAAGCCATCACAAGTAGCGCAATAGGAGACGCCCCGGCCGGTGAATTCTTCCTCGCCGGGCACACCCAACTTGCGGGGCGAAGCTCCTGTGGCGATGATCACAGCCTTGGCTTCGTACTCTTGAGTGTAGGTCTTGACTTTGAAAGGGTGCACAGAGAAATCCACCGCAGTGACTTCGTCCATCTCCACTTTGGCCCCGAAACGCTCAGCCTGCTTCTGCATCAACTGGGCCAATTCCTGCCCGGTTATGGCTTCCGGGAAACCAGGATAATTCTCTATCTCATTGGTGAGAGCCATCTGGCCGCCAAAGGCGCTGCCGGCGATGAGCAGAGGAGACAGTTGAGCCCGACCGGCGTAGATGCCGGCTGTGAGCCCGGCCGGACCGCTGCCAATAATGATCAGATTCTCCACCATCTTTTCTCCTCCAACGTTTTCAACCTCATTTTCCCCTTTCAGGGTACTCCCCAAGCCCCTTCCGGCCGGTTACGACTCTGTGATCGGTGGCGCCTTATCCGGAGACCAGTAACGCTCGACCGCCTCCGACCGGCGTTGCTCCTCCAACCAATCACTGAGGGCCGAGGCCCGGCGCCGCGCCAGGAGAGAAGGCTCCAACTCACGGTCGGGGTCACGCTCTTCCACCCGGATGATGTGATAGCCAAAGCTGGTCTGCACTACGTCGCTCGTTTCCCCTGGCTGCAGAGCAAAAGCGGCCTCTTCAAATTCTGGCACCATCACCCCGCGAGGAAACCAACCCAGGTCTCCCCCGTCCTCTTTGGTGCTCTCGTCGGTGGAAAGCTCCTTGGCCAGCGAGACAAAGTCTTCCCCCGCCTTCAGCCTTGCTAACACGGCCTGGGCTTCTTCTTCCGTCTTCAACAGGATGTGGCGGGCGTGGACCTGTTCCTCACTCGTTGGCACCTGGCCGGCAAAAAGGTCCTGAAGCTTATCGTAAAGGAGATTGGCCTCGATAATCCGCCGATAGTCGGCCTCACTCAACCCTGCCTCTTTACGTAAAGCCTCCAGCCATGCTTTGTAGCGTTCCTGGAACTCGCCTTCGGTTATGACATGAGGCGTCGGCAACGGGGTAGGAGGCACAGTAGGGGCAGGTGTAGTAGGGCTGACAGCCTCTGTGACCGTCAAAGTGGGAGTGGCAGTCGGTAGAGGAGTAGGAGTGAAGAAGGCAGCCGTCGCCGTAGCCTCTATTGCGGCAACAGCGGTAGCCGTAGCATCCGGCGCGATCACAAAGCCCGCTCTTCTGGCCACGTCTCGTCGGATAGCCTCGTTCAGTTCCTGTTCCGTCACACTCAGGCCGTTTCGGGCCGCTTCCTGACGTATCAACTCCTTATCAATTAGCTCGTCCAAGACTTGCATATCGAGGAGTGCCATCTGTCTTTGAGCCTCGTCAATGCTCTGCTGAAGGTATTGAGCCAGGAACTGGGAGCTTTCACTGGTAGGGTCCAACCGAGCTTTCTGGGCCTGGAGGTTGGCGATGTAATTACGGACAAGGAAACGACGGTAGCGCACCATCTTCTGATAAGTGTCGGTGCGAATAGGCACTCCGTTCACAACGGCCACCGGTGAAGCTGGTTTGGCCACGTATTCCTGGTACAGGCCCAGCCCTAGCACGATTGCAATCACCACAGACACGGCCGTCAGGCCAATGATGATCATGCGTTGCTGGCGCCGTGCCTTCCGACTCCGCGCTATTTGTTTCCTGGTCAAGCCAGTTCGCTTTTTGGTTTTCTTCGCCACTATGTCTCTCCGGGTAGCAGAATTACAAGTGAAGGGCATAGGACACCGGGTCCTATGCCCTTTGGGATCACCGACCGGCGTCAGCACTACTGATAGCGGCGAATGTGCTCAGCAGTATAGGGCAAAAGGGCCAGGTGCCGGGCGCGCTTGATAGCCACAGCCAAACGCCGCTGGTGCTTGCCACAGGTGCCGGTCTTGTGACGGGGCTTGATCTTGCCACGATCTGTCAAAAAGTTACGCAGAAAGTCCACCTGTTTGTAGTCAACTTTTTCGACCCTGTCTATGCATAGAACACATCTTTTGCGGCCTGGTGGGGTGAATCTTCCAGTTTGTCTCTGTCCCGGCGCCCTTCCTTCTGTTTCTCTGTCTGCCAAAGTTACCTCCTAATCACTATGTATGGATGGCCTGGTTATAGGCTTGACATCGTTTTGCACAAATCAGAAAGGAATATCGCTAGTGCCTGCATCGGCACTGTTCAAGTTCTCGAGCTGTTGTTCTGGACGGCCGGTCAGTATAATCATCTCGTTAGCAACTACTTCTGTGCGAAAGTGTTTCTGACCGTTCTCATCTTCCCAACTGCGGGTCTGCAAGCGACCCTCGACATAGACTTTTTGCCCTTTGCTCAAGTATTGATTGCAAATTTCAGCCAGGTTGCCCCAGGCTACCACATTGAACCACTCAGTTTCATCGTGACGTTCACCGTCAGCAGAGACCCAATTGCGATTGGCAGCTAGGCTGAAAGATGTGACCGGCTTGCCGCTCGGTGTGTAGCGCATCTCTGGGTCTCGTCCCAAGTTACCGATAAGCATGACCTTGTTCAAACCCCTTCCCATCTCGTAGCTCTCCTTTCCCACGATTTTAACTCAACGAAGTGACAAGAATCAAACCCCCTTTCAGTATGGTTCACAGACCGGGTAAAAGTCGTCGAGCTCGCGGTGGACTTGCAATCCAAGCGTAAAACAACGTCCTATCACGTTGGGCTACAAATCCAACAGGAGCAGAGGATAGTTTGTCAAGCGGATTTCACCCTGAGTGAACCATGTCTCTCTTCCAATTGCTTGTCCAAATTCAGCGGATCACTCATCGGTCCTGACAAGGAGATAGCGGATGATTGGCTCAGAGAGTTTCAAGGTGCGTTCCAATTCCCGAATGCTCTCGAGTTCCAACTGGGTCTGCATCACCACATCGTACCCTTCTTTGAATTTGCGGATCGGATACGCCAGCTTTCGCTTCCCCTTGGAATTTACCTCGGTCACTTGCCCACCGTGGGCCGTGATCGTTTGAGTGACCTTGTCAATGATAGCTGTCAACTCTTCTTCGTCGGCCTCGGGATAAACGATGAAGTACAATTCGTAGCTACGCATCTAATGGTATCCTGTCTCCTTTCTCTGCTCTCAGAATCAATGGGTGGGGACGCTCCCAACTATAGCACAAAGTAACGATTTTGGCAAGCCTGGGAGTTCTGGTAGTCTACGCGGTAGGGGCGCACCCTGGCGGTCGCCC
>JAOZOT010000079.1:4235-11464 GCA_029933115.1 Anaerolineae bacterium
GGCGGTCGCCCTGTAGATACCACCCTCCCGCAGGTTCGCAACCTGCGGGAGGGTCACTGTTACCGACAGTTCTGGGATATACCCGGTTCCGTTCACCGACTAGCCATAACAGGCGGGTTGTGATATAATGATTTAACTTTCACCAGAGGAGTAGGTAAAGCGATGGTCATGGAGATCAGGCTGGGCGATATAGTTCGCTTGCGAAAGCCACACCCCTGCGGCAGTTACGAGTGGCAGGTGGTACGCCTGGGAGCCGACATCGGCATCAAATGTTGCCGATGTGACCGTCGTGTGTTGCTACCACGCCGCAAGTTCGAGAAAAGCGTCAAGGCCCTTGTCGGCCGGGAGAAGGGGGCTCCTTGACCTTTATCCTTGACCGGTAACGGGGAAGAGACGGAGAGAGGAGCGACTTCTCTCCTGCGCTTCCTTCTTTGCCCTAGATTCTATATGCCACAGACTGATAATCGCGGCTTCTCGGCCGTCCTCCAAAATCGCCATTTCCTGTTCCTGTGGGGCGCTCAAATCCTATCACAGACAGCCATGAATGGCATCCACTTCACCCAGATGGTGCTGATCGAGAAACTCACCCGCTCCAGCGCCCAGTTGGGGATTGTTATCTTGGCCTGGAGCTTGCCTGCCGTGCTATTCAGCGCCGTGGCCGGCGTGGTTGTAGATCGCTTTCCCAACAAGTGGATTCTGGTAACCTCCAACGTTTTGCGTGTCTTAACTGCCGGCAGTTATATCCTCGTTTTGCGCACCTTGAGTGGCCATTCCCTCTTGCTGGCTATCTACACGACCACCTTCGTCGCCTCCGCCATCGGGCAATTCTTCAGTCCTGCCGAAGCAGCTACTATCCCTCTTCTAGTCAATCGTCAACATCTGTTGGCGGCCAACTCTCTTTTCAGCTTGACTTTGACCGCTTCGGCGGTGGTTGGTTTGATACTCCTTGGTCCCCTTGGCATCAAGCTGGCAGGCGTGGAGGGCTCCTTTGCAGCCATAGCCATAATCTATATTGGCGCGGCCATTCTGGTTGCCCTTTTGCCCAGGGATAATCCTCACCCGCCGAGGAATTCCTACGCCGGTTCAGCTCTCAGGCGCGCCTGGGCTGAGGTGCGAGAAGGCTGGCAATTCGTAGGCTCCCATCGCTCCGTTCTGGCCGCACTGCTGCGCATGACTCTCATCGCCACCCTAGCTCTGATCATGGCCATGCTGGTTCCCGGCTTTGCCGCTCGGGTGTTGGGGATGAACCCCGAGGACGCCGTCTACATCTTCGCCCCCGCCGGCCTGGGTTTGGTGTTAGGCACCTACCTGGTAGGCCGTTTCGGCTATCTTGTCAAGCGGGAGGTGCTGGTCAACACGGGACTGGGCATGATGGTACTTGCGTTGACCCTCCTCGGACTGGTGAGCCGGGGTCATCGTACTGTGGATATGCCCCTCTTTGAGGCTTACCCCCAGGCAACTATCAGCCTGACTACGGCCATTACTACCCTGACCGCCCTTCTGGGCTTCTCCATCGCCTTGGTCAACATCTCTGCCCAGACCACCCTGCAAGAAAGAACTCCTCTGGAGGTCAGAGGGCGGGTCTTTGCCGTGCAATTTCTCGTGGCCAACGTAGCCGGTCTGCCTCCTACCCTCTTCATTGGCGCTCTGGCCGACCGCATCGGTATCCCGCGCGTGATCCTGCTGATTGCCGGCGGAGTGGCTATAGCTGGTGGGCTCGGCACCTATTTTGCGCTCACCCCACGAAATCGGCCGGATTCATAGAGGTAGCAGCCAATGGCGAGCAAAAAAATCCTCATCCTCATGTCCGACACCGGCGGTGGCCACCGCAGTGCAGCCGAAGCCATCGCTGAAGCCGCGTACCGGTTGTATGGTGAAGCTTGCCAGGTCGAGATTGCCGATCCCTGGACTGACCATACCCCTTTCCCCATCAACCGTCTCGGCCGGTTATACGGCCCTCTGGTCAACCGGGGCCTCATCCTGTGGAAATTAATTTTCCACTTGACCAGCAGCCAGCATGGACTGAGCCTTCTCGAGAAAATCTTCTGGCCTATGGTCCGAAAGAGCCTGAAGGATTTCTTCTGTCAGAGTCACCCTGACGTCATCGTCTCTGTCCACCCTGTCCTCACCCACTTCTCTATTCGAGCCCTGCAAGAGGCCAATCTCCGTATCCCCTTCGTCACTGTGGTGACCGATCTGGTCAGCCTCCATCCCCTTTGGCTCTGCCCTGAGACGGATTTCTGCCTGGTGCCCACCGAGCCGGCCAGAGATTGCGCTTTGGCCGGCGGGCTTCCCATCGAAAAGGTCAAGGTCGTGGGACTGCCCGTCGGTCTAAAGTTCGCCAGGGAGACGGGGGAGAAAGAGGCCCTGCGGGATAAACTGGGGTTGGAGCGAGACCGACCAACCATCCTGGTGGTAGGAGGGGGTGAAGGCATGGGCAAGGTCTACAAAGTCGCCAGGGCCATAGCCAAGGCGCGCGTGGACGCTCAACTCGTGGTGGTGGCCGGCCGCAACGAAAGGCTGCGACGACGCCTGGAAAAAGTCGAGTGGGAAATCCCAACCACTATTTTCGGTTTTGTGACCAATATGTCAGAATTGATGGCCGCTTCCGACGTCATCGTCACCAAGGCGGGACCGGCCACCATCAGCGAAGCACTCACCGTCGGTCTGCCCATCCTGCTGAGCGGCTTTATCCCCGGCCAGGAAGAAGGCAACGTGGAATACGTGATAAGCAAGGGAGTGGGAGCCTGCGCGGAGAAGCCCCAGCTAATCGCCGCTACCCTGGCTCGATGGCTTCAGGCCGAAAACGAGACCCTGACGCACATGGCTCGAAAGGCCCAGAGACTGGGGCGCCCCCAGGCAGCCCTGGATATTGCAGCAGAGATATTTCACCTGGCTCAAGCCGGCGATTCTTCGACCCAAACCCATCACTTTCACAACCCCAGCCTCCCGCCAAGACGGCAAAGGGGCCTGATTCACCTGGAGTGACATCGGCAGCACAGTGGCGGATCGCAAGTTGCGGACAACCGGCAAAATAGCTCCGGACTCCTATTGCACAGAAGGCTTTTCCGTGATATACTGATAGAAGAATTTGCGGTAACGCCTCGGTCGCTCGCGGCGGCTGAAGCCAGCCGGGCTGCTACTTGCTGCCCACACTGATGAGGGAGCAGGAGGGGAGAAAAATGGCTGTCCTACTCCTGGATAGTGATCCCAACCGACGTAAAATAGTATTGGAGGCTCTGGAGCAGGCTGCCCCGGCCTTTGAGATTGAAGCGGTCGCCTCAGGAAGCGAGGCGATGCGTCGGCTCTCGGAAAAAGTATACAAAGTCATCCTGGACTGCGGCCAACCAAGGCAGGAGAGGCTGGCCATGCTGCGCAGCATCCAGCAAAAAGGTCAGTTCACCCAGGTGATCGTGGTGACGGACGAAGGCGGTGAGGAAGAAGCGCGGCAGGCCATGCAAGAGGGAGCCGGTTACTACGTTGTGCGGACTGAAGCCTATCTGACCACTTTGCCTTTGGTAGTCGAAAAAGCTTATCAGCGTTCTCGCTTGCTGGCAGAACTGCGGCAAATGCGCGAGGGCGAAGCGAGGCCGGCCTACCTTTTGGCTCCTCAGGATGAGACGATGATAGAACTGCCCGCAGACTCCAGCGAGGCCCTCAGAGATGCATTGAATAGGATGCAAAAGGCCCTGGAAGAAGTCAACGCCCTGCTGGAAAAAAGCCAGATCAGGTTTGACAACCGGGCGAGCGCCCTTGAGCAAGCGGTAGCCGAGGCCCGCCGTCAGGCCAGAGATATGGCTACTTTGAACGCCATTGCTGATGTCATCAGCCGCTCCTCCATTTTGGATGAGGTCCTTGGCAACACCCTGGACAAGGTGTTGGAGGCGACAGGGACAAAGATAGGAGCCGTCCTGGTATTGGACGAGGAGGCGAGAAAGATCGTCATTGCCTCTCAGCGAGGTCTCTCGGAGGAATTTGCTCAAGCTATCACCGACGTTAAAACCAAGGAGAGGACCTTCCTCTGGAAAATTCTTTCAGGCCACTCGTTGTTGATAGACGGAGTCTCTCCAGATTCCGACGGCTATGGCCTCTCGAAGGAGATGGCAGAAGAGGGCATTGACTCGCTGTTGGGCGTACCGTTGAGGTCCAAAGGCAAAGTCCGCGGGGCGATGATCATTGCCGCCAACGAGAAGGGCCATCTGACCTCCCACGACGTGGACTTTTTGACCATCGTCGGTCGCCAAGCCGGTCTGGCCGTCGAGAACATCAAGTTGCGGGAGGAGATTTGGCGGGCCGCAGAGGAATGGCTCAGGGAGATCGAGGGGGCTGCAGAGGCCGGAGGCGCCGACATCAGTCCGGTGGATGAGACGGGCGAACCGGAATACTCGGCGGAAACTGCGCTGGAGATCGAAGGTGAGGTGCAGCGCCAGAATCGGGAATTGTGGACCATCAACGCTGTAGCCGAAGCGGTCAGCCAATCCTTTGACCTGGATGAGATCCTCGGTAGCGTGGTCAGCAAGCTGACGGCCGTCATGGGCATTGAGGCCAGTTGGGTATATCTGGTAGAGACGCGGGAGGAGGAAGAAGAGCCAGAACTGCTGTTGAAGGCCCACCGGGGGGTGTCTGAGCGCTTCGCACAAGGTATGACCAGGATAAGGATGGGCGAAGGTCTGAACGGCCAGGTAGCGGCTTCGGGGGAGCCTTTGCTGATCGAAGACCTGGCGGAAAGTGAAGTGAGGACCAAGCTGGTGGTAGAGCAGGAGGGACTCCGCTCCTTCGCCGGAGTGCCCATGAAGGCCAAAGACAGGGTGATCGGTGTCATTGCCGTAGCCAGCCACATACCCCGTCCCTTTGCTCCCCACGAAGTGCGTCTACTCACCTCTGTCAGCAATCAGGTGGGCATCGCCGTGGAAAAAGTCCAACTCTACCATCAAGTCAGGGAATACGCTGAACAGCAAGAGAAAAGCAACCAGGTACTGCAAGAAATCAACTCTATGTTGATGGAAAGCCAGGCCGAACTGGAAGAACAGATGGCCGTCGTGAAGAGAGCAGAGATGGAGATTCAGCAACGGAATCGCGAACTCTCTGCTCTCAACGCTATCGCCACCACGGTCAGTCAACACCTGGATTTTGAAAAAGTCTCTGTGAGCGCCATTGACAAAGTGCTGGAGACGCTGAACCTGGCCTACGGCGAAATCTTTATCCTCGACCAAAGGACCAAAGATATGATCCTGGTGGTCTCTCGCGGCGAATCGCCCGAATTTGCCTTCAGCATCGAAAAGTTCGGTCTGGGAGAGGGTCTGCCCGGCCTCATTGCTCAGGATAAAAAGCCTCTTCTCATTGAGGACATTGCCTCAGACACCAGGTTCATCAGGGGTCTGAACAGCGAGCAACTCGGCAAGGGAAAATCGTATTCCGTGGTTGGTATCCCTCTCTTCGCTCAGGACCAACTGGTAGGAGCGATGGACTTTTTCTCGGCCGAGGGACACCCTTTCACCTCCTCGATGGTGGATTTGCTGACCACCATCGGCCATCAGATTGGCGTAGCCGTGTCTAACGCCCGCCTCTTTGAAGAGGTCAAACAGGCGGCCGAGCAGTTGAAACGGGCCAACGACGAGTTACAAGAGCTAAACCGCCTCAAATCAGATTTCATTGCCATCGTCTCCCACGAGTTGCGCACCCCTCTAGCGTCCATCATTGGTTATGTAGATTTGATGCTGGATGAAGAGACCGGGCCGTTGAACGAGGAGCAAAGTCAATACCTGGGCATTATTGAGCGCAACGCCGAACGCCTCAGCCGACTCATCAACGATATTCTCGACATCTCTCGCATCGAAGCCGGGCGTATTGACCTGGCAATGGCTCCCCTGAACATGGTCGAGATTGCCAGAGAGACGGTGGTCACCATGCAGCCCCAAGCTCAGGTCAAGGGCATCGAAATGACCGTCTCCATGGCCGAAGGTCTGCCTCCCATCCAGGGTGACCCGGACCGCATCAGACAGGTGCTGGTCAATCTGCTGAGCAACGCCATCAAGTTCACCCCGCAGGGCGGCCAGGTGGAGATCAGCGGTTGGTGCCTGGCGGCCGGCGAACAGCCACCACCCCCTGGGCCAGAGTTGGCCACCATCAATGACTGGCTGTTGATCAGCGTGGCAGACACCGGGATAGGCATCGCCGCGGAAGAATTGGACCGGATTTTCGACAAATTTTACCAAGCCGGAGGCTTTGCCAACCGCAGTGTCGGGGGCAGTGGTCTGGGCCTGTCCATAGTGCGCGGCATCGTGGAGGCTCATGGAGGTAAGATCTGGGCCCAAAGTGCTGGGGAAAACCAGGGTTCGACTTTCACCTTTGCCCTGCCGGTGATAGAAGCCAAGCCAATCCCGGTGCCCTCCCCCTTGACCCCGAGCACGGCCATGGTGCTGGTGATTGATGATGACCCGGATGCGGTCAACCTGTTGCGCCTATACCTGGAAGAGGAGGGCTATAGCGTGACCGGCGCTTACGACGGAGAGACGGCCTTGCAGTTGGCCGTGGAGTTGCAGCCGGCCGTCATCCTGTTGGACATCCTGATGCCCAAGTTAAATGGCTTCACTGTGCTGGAGAGGCTGAAAGCCAACACCGCCACTCAGGACATCCCGGTGATCATCGTTTCGATCCTGACCAACCAGGAGAAGGGCCTCAGCCTGGGAGCGATGGACTATCTGACCAAACCCATTGACCGTCAGCGTCTACTGAAAAGCGTGCGCCGGCTCACCAAGCCCAGGAGCCCCAAAGGTACATTCCCATCTGTCCTGATCGTAGACGATGACAAAGAGTTGGCGGACCTGGTACGGATCCATCTGCTGGGAGGAGGTTTCTGGGCGACTTGTGCCTACGATGGGCGGGAGGCCATGGAGAAAGTGAGGGAGCAGATTCCAGACCTTCTCATCCTGGACATTCTGATGCCAGAGATGGATGGCTTTGAAGTCATCAAGGCCCTGAAGGGCGATCCTCTCACCCGTCACGTGCCGGTCATTATCCTGACCGCCAAAGACCTGACCGAAAAGGAGCGCAAGTCGCTCCAGTTGGGCACTACCAGGTATTTGACCAAAACCCTCTTTTCAAAGGAAGACCTTTTGGCGGAGGTGAGAGATATGGTGGGGATGTTAACAGAGAATTAGGAGGAGCAGGAGAACACCTGAGAGCGTGTCTGAAAATTCGGGGGGCGGCGCTCGTAGTAACGACTTCAG
>JAOZOT010000080.1:0-9731 GCA_029933115.1 Anaerolineae bacterium
AACCCTGCGGGAGGGTCGTTGCCTTGCACCTGCCCCAGGTCACCCTCCCGCAGGCGGCGGACCCTGCGGGAGGGTCGTTGCCCTCGCACCTGCCCCAGGTCACCCTCCCGCAGGCTGCGAACCCTGCGGGAGGGTCACTGTCAGGTAGACATAAGAGCAGGAAAATTAGCCTCAAAATGCCCTTATTGGGATAATCTGGCTCAAAGTTACCGCCATCTCTGGGGTATACCCTGCTGCCCTCGTATACTGGACAAAATGGCTTTCCTGTGTTATAATTTGTTTCGATTTTCAGGGAAACCCAAAGTGTGAGACCGTGACGTAGTATGGCCGATTCAGTGAAAGGGGGTGGTAGCTCCAGAGAACAACCAGTTCAGTCCTTGAGCGGAAAAGCCACGAGCGTAATAAAAAGTAAGGAGGAGACTAAAATGTTGAAGAAAGTCTTGTTTCTGATGGTGGTCTTGAGCATGGTTGGCCTTATGCTGCCGGCCTGTGGGCCGAAGGCCACACCGACCGAGGCGCCTCCGCCACCCACTGAGGCACCGACTGAAGCACCGACTGAAGCACCGCCTCCACCGGCGGAAGGGCCTATCAAAATCGGCCTGCAAGCGCCCATTACCGGCGAGTACGCTTACGAGGGCGAGGGCTTTGTCAAGGTCCTCGAATTGGCAGTGGAGCAGAAAAACGCCGCCGGTGGCATTCTGGGCCGTCAGATAGAGATTGTCAAGTGCGACGACATGGGCAAGCCTGACGAGTCCTCCAAATGTGCGCAGCAATTGGTCTCCGAAGGCGTGGACGCCGTCATCGGCAGCTACAGCTCTACCTGCACCGAGCCTGCCTCGGCCATCTACAACGAGGCTAACATTCTGCACGTGACGCCTTCCTCGACGGCCACGCGGCTGACCACTCATGGCTACAAGCAGTTCTTCCGGGTCTGCTTCCTCGATGACCGGCAGGGGCTGTTCGCAGCCAAGTTCATCAAGGAAGACCTGGGGATAGACAAAGCAGCCTTCCTGCACGACAACTCGACCTACGCCCAAGGACTGGCAGAGTGGGCCAAGAAGTACTACGAAGAAGAGTATGGTGGCACCGCCGTCTTTTACGATGCCATCAACCCCGAGGACACCGACTTTACGCCCATCCTGACCAAGATCATGGAAGCCAATCCCGGGGCAGTGTACTTCACCGGCTACCACCCGCAGGGTGGACTGTTGCTGAAGCAGTCCAAAGACCTGGGAGCTGAATGGAAGTGGGTGCTGGGCAACGCCTGCAACAACCCGGAGTTGATCGAGATTTCCGGGAAGGAAGCAGCGGCCGGAGCCTATGTGACCACAGAGCCTCTGCCCAAAGACATCCCCTACCCCGAGGCGCAGGCCTTCGTCGAGGCCTACAAGGCCAAATACGGCGAGGACCTGACCAGCATCTGGTGGCTGATGGTAGCCGACGCTTTCAACGTCATCGCTGCGGCTATGGAGGCGACCGGCGGCACCGATACAGACGCCATGGCCGAGTACCTGCACACCGAATTCAAGGATTACCCCGGTGTGACCGGCCCCATCATCGGTTACGATGAGAAGGGCGACCGGCTAGGCACAGTCCACGTCGCCTATGTCATCAGCGAAGACGGGGAATTCGTGCCCTATGGCAAAGAGGCAGCGGTTGCACCACCGAAGGCCGAACTGGAAGAAGGCGTGCTCATCAAGATCGGCAACGTGGCTCCTCTCACCGGCGACATCCCCAAGGTGGGAGAAGGTGCGAAGTATGCCCTGGAGATGTGGCTGGAAGACGTTAAAGCAGCGGGCGGCTTGGTGGTCGGGAACAGGATACACGATGTCGAAGTGATCCATGAGGACAACGAATCCAAGGGTGAGTCTGCGGCGGCAGCGGCGACCAAGCTGATTGTAGAGGATGGCGTGTTGGCCATCATTGGCAGCTATGCCAGCAAGCAAGCCATCCCCACCGGCGAGGTCGCTGACGCCAACAAGACACCGATGGTCAGCCCCTGGTCCACCAACCCACGCACCACCAAGGATCGGCCCTTTGTCTTTCGCGCCTGCTTCCTCGACCCCTTCCAGGGACCGGTGATCGCCAAGTTCGCCACGGAAGAATTTGGGGCCACCAAGGCGGCTGTGCTCTACGACGTGGCCAGCGACTACCCCAAGGGCCTGGCCGAGTTCTTCAAGCAAGCCTTCGAGGAGCTACACGGTGAGGGCTCGGTGGTAGCTTTCGAGACCTTTACCACCAAGGACCGGGACTTTAGCGCCCAGTTGACCAAGATCAAAGACTCGGGTGCCGACTTTTTGTTCACCCCTCAGTACTACGACGAGGTGCCTCTGATCGTCAAGCAAGCCCACGAACTCGGTTGGGACAAGCCCATCCTGGGCAGCGATAGCTGGGGCTCGGCCGAGCTAATGCCGCTTTGCGGCGACGCTTGCGTAGGGTACTACTTCAGCACCCACTACGCCGCCGCCGGAGCCAAGGGCGCTACCAAGGAGTTCATTGACCGCTACACCGAGAAATACGGCTATGTCCCGGACGACGTGGCGGCTTTGACCTGGGATACGGCCCTGATTGTGCAGCAGGCCATCCAGGATTGCGGCGACATCACCGGCGATCTGGAGAAGGACCGCAAGTGCGTCCGCGATGCCCTGGCCAAGATCAAGGACTTTGAGGGCATCACGGGCAAGATGACCTTCACCGAAGAGGGCGACCCGATCAAGTGCGCCGTCATCGTCAGGATCAACGAGGACCACGAGTTCGAGTTCTACAAGTCGGCCTGTCCATAGAGCCCTGAGAGGGACGCAGCCTGTTGGGTGAGGGATCCATTCTCTCATCGCATCAGAAGGGCGGGCTAGGGGAAGACCCGGTAGATCGTAGAGCCCGTTCGCAGTGAGCGCTTCAGCGCCTCGAAAGCACATGAGGTGCACACTGTGAACCCAAACTGCGATCTGTTGAGACCCTTAGCCCGCCTCCCCTTGATTTGCGGGAGATTGTCATGGGAAGAAGACTTAAAATAGTAATCTTCAGCCTCGTGGGCGTCACCCTGGTGGTAGCTTTCATTTTTCTAGCCTCTGGTATGTCGCCAGCCTCTTTCTTTCAACATCTGCTAAACGCTTTGCAGTGGGGCAGTTTCTACGCCTTGATCGCCTTGGGCTATTCCATGGTCTACGGCGTCCTGATGCTCTTCAACTTTGCCCACGGCGACATCTTCATGGTCGGGGCCTACATCGGGTGGGGTATTGCCACCGGCCTGGTGGCTCTAGGGATGCGGGGCATCCTTCCCCTGCCCAATTGGCTGATCCTGGTGTTGACTATCCTTTTGGCCATGTTCTTCACCTCCTTCGTGGGTATGTTGGTGGAAAGAGTGGGCTACAGACCACTGCGAGAAGCCCCTCGCGCCTCGGCGGCCATCACCGGCCTGATGATAGGCATCATCTTGGAGACAGGTAACCTGGCTCTGCTGGGCGCCCAGCGGCGCAACTTTCCCAGCCTGATCAAGACACAGACCTATCACCTTGGTCCGGTCACAGTGACCAACGTGAAGATCATGATCGTCTTTCTCTCCCTGTTGCTGATGTTTGGCCTGCATCAGTTTGTGCGCCGAACCAAGTGGGGCATGGCCATGCGGGCTATGGCCTACGACTTTGTCGTCGTCCCCCTAATGGGGGTGCCGATGAACACCATCGCCGCCTTGACCTTTGGCCTCGGTTCGGCCCTGGCCGCCGCAGCAGGCATCTTTTTCGGCATTGCTTACCCTGTCCTCGAACCTTACATGGGCATCCTCGTCGGGTGGAAAGCATTTGTGGCCGCCATCTTGGGAGGAAGAGGCTCGATCCTGGGAGCGGCGCTGGCCGGATTCCTGCTAGGGTTTATCGAGATTTTTGTGGCCGCCATTTTCCCCTCCACACTGCGCGATGTGATCGCCTACTCGATCATCCTCCTCATTCTGACCTTCAGGCCGCATGGTTTCTTCGGCGAGCCCTATAGTGCCCGGCTCAGACTGTGATCTGAGATCGCTGCGAGGCGCCGCGCGTACATGAACAACGAAAAAGGAGAAATCGAGATGGAAGTGCGAGGGAGCACCGTATCGCCCGCAGAAACGATGGCCGGAAACGCGTTGCTGGACGAGGTCCGAGCGCAGTTGGCCCAGATCCCCTTGCTGGGCTGGCTCTGCGGGACTTTGCTGGCAACGGCGGTTGAGCAAACCGTAGGCGAATCTTTGGCCAAAGCACTCAGCCTACCCGCCATACCCGGCTTGTTCGGCCTGCGGATTATACTGAGCCCATTGTTTGAGATTCTACTGGCCGTTATTCAATATCGCAGAGACATACCCGGCCTGGTAGCCAGCCTGAAAACCATAGCACCCGATTTGGCGCTGATCCCTGGTGCGGTGGCTTTCATCCTCCTGGTCTACATCCTGCCAACCCTGATCGTCGCCCGCCTGAGCGCGCCCCTGACGAACAGGCTGGCCAAGTGGCTTCTCGACAGATTTCCCCTCTGGGTCTCGCTGCTCCTCCACCTGGGATTGTTCTACGCCACGCTGCACTTGTGGGGAGACATCAGCGAGTATCGTATGCTTATATTGCGCTTTATCCTCATCTCCATTATACTCACCCTCAGTCTGAACTTGGTGAACGGCTATATGGGAGAGTTTTCTTGCTCTCACCCCGGCTTTATGGCGATGGGGGCTTATGCCTCTTCGGTCCTGACTGTGCTGTTTTTCGTCAACGACGACGTGTTCGGGGCCCCGCTTCTCCCTCCGGCCATTGGGCCGTTCATGTTTCCCCTCGCCCTGATCATTGGCGGGTTGGTAGCCTCCGTGGGTGCCCTGGCAGTGGCCATTCCCTCCTTCCGAACCAGAGGGGATTACCTGGCCATCATCTCCCTGGCGTTCATGTTCATCGTCAAAAGCGTGATCGAGAACCTGGAGATCATTGGAGGGCCTCGCGGTTTCATGAACCAGCCCAAGTGGGCCAACCTGCCCATCGTGTTCGCATGGACAGCCATCTGCGTGTGGATGATCTACAACTTTACGCGCTCTACTATCGGAAAGGCATCGTGTGCCGTGCGAGATGACGAAACTGCTGCCGGGGCCATGACCATCAATACTCGCCGCACGAAAATGGTGACCTTCCTCTTCGCCGCTTTCTGGGCCGGTGTTGCCGGGGGGCTCTTCGCCCATGTCATGGGCTATATCAACCCAGGCACCTTTGGCGTGTTGAAGCTCAGCGAAGTCCTGGCTATGGTTTATCTGGGCGGATTGAACTCGGTCGTCGGCTCCATCGCCGGCGCTCTTGGCCTCCAGCTCCTGATGGAGGTCCTCCGCCCCTTGGAGCTCTGGAAATGGATCGTGATTCCTATTCTGCTCATCGTGCTCATGATCCGGCGGCCAACGGGCCTGATTGCCTTCACGGAAGTCAAGATCGAGGACCTTTTGCGGCCCAGGCAAACGCTTCGGAGTTCAGCACAAGTGCCGGGAGAAGGGAGGTGAGACATGCCCCTACTTCAGGTCAAAAACATGACTCATTTCTTCGGCGGCTTGCGGGCCGTCCACAACTACAATCTGGCGATTGAGCCCGGCCAGGTCAGAGGGCTGATCGGACCCAACGGAGCAGGAAAGACCACCATCTTTAACCTCATCACGGGTATCTACAGGCCTACCGAGGGGGAGATCATTCTGGACGGCAAAAACCTGGTGGGGTTCCAGCCTTATGAGATTGCAGCCATGGGCATTGGCAGGACTTTCCAAAATCTCCGCCTGTGGAGGCATCTGACTGTCCTAGAGCACGTCAAATTGGCCCGCTATTCAAAGATCCGCTATGGATTGATCGGTGCTCTCTTCGGCACAGCCGAACGCTACAGGGAAGAAGCCGAAATCGAAGAGAGGGCCTATCGCCTTCTGGAGATGATGGGCATCCACCACGTGGCAAACCAGGTGGTCATCAACCTGCCCTATGGCACCCAGAGGAAGGTAGAGATGGCCAGAGCATTGGCCTCCGAACCCAAACTCTTGCTTTTGGATGAACCCACCGCAGGCATGAACCCAGAAGAGTTGACCGAGATGGTGCAAGTCATTCGGCAGATACGAGACGAGCTGGGGTTGGCCATTTTCCTCATCGAGCACAGGATGAAGGTGGTCATGGACCTCTGCGAGACCATTCAGACCCTGGACTTTGGAGAGGTCATCGCCGAGGGCACCCCAGAAGAAATCCGAAGCAATCCCAGGGTTATTGACGCCTATCTGGGCAAAGAGGGGGTGGCCTGATGCTGCTATCAGTTGAGAATCTCAAAGTTTCCTACGGAGGGATCAGAGCTCTCCACGGCATAAGTTTCCAGGTTGATGAGGGGGAGATCGTATGCATCATCGGGGCCAACGGGGCCGGCAAGAGCACTACACTGAGAGCCATCTCCCGCCTGATCCCCGCCGAACCGGGAAGCAAGATGACCTATATGGGTAAAGACCTGTTCGATTATCCCGCCGACAAGGTGGTCAGCGAATTGGGTATCTCCCACGTTCCTGAGGGAAGGCGCCTCTTTGGGAACCTGACGGTCATGGAGAATCTGAAACTGGCCACCTTCGCCCGCAAAGATGGCAAAGAAATCGAGCGGGACCTCGAGTTGGTGTTCTCCCTTTTCCCACGCCTGGCAGAAAGGCAAACCCAGAAGGCCGGGACTCTGAGCGGCGGGGAGCAGCAGATGCTGGCCGTTGGAAGGGCCCTCATGAGCGGAAGAAAGATGATGCTCCTGGACGAGCCTTCTATGGGGTTGGCTCCCGTGTTGATGATGAGCCTGTTCGATGCGCTGAGAGACATCAACAAAGAAGGAACAACCATCCTCCTCGTGGAGCAGAACGCTCGTATGGCGCTCCAATTCGCCCAGCGAGGCTATGTGCTAGAGACGGGGAGCATTGTCCTGGAAGGCACCTCGGAGGAATTGGCCGACAATCCGGAGGTGAAAAAAGCCTATCTAGGCGGGTGAGATGCGCTTTGGAAACGGAGCGATGACAAAGGCCCCCTTTTCCAGCAATGAGGAAAAGGGGGCTGCTGGTTTTACGGTTTGGACGACAGCGAGTTCAGCCGCCTGGGAACAGCTAAAGCCATCCCTACAAAAACGGCTAAAGCCGTCACTACAAACCTGCCACACTTTCACGGTGCAGCTACTGGTGGCTTCGCTGTTGCTGGTCAGCCTTGCCGGCTGCCTGCGCCGGGAGGCTATCTCCTCCACCAACGGGGGAATGGTACTCGTTCCGGCCGGTGCCTTTTGGATGGGAAGTGACGCCGGAGACGAGGACGAAAAGCCAATGCACCAGGTCTACCTGGAAGCTTTCTGGATAGATCGGTATGAAGTCACCAACGCCCAGTACGCCGCATTTCTGAACGCCACGCAGGGAGAACCGAGACGGTGCGAGGGACACACCTGCGCCGATACAAAGGCCGAGAACCCTGACAGCCATCTCCTTTACGAGGGGCGATACGCAGCAGAGAGAGGATACGAGGACCATCCGGTGATAGGAGTCAGTTGGTACGGAGCCAAAGCCTACTGCGAGCACTATGGCAAACGGTTGCCATCCGAGGCAGAGTGGGAGAAAGCGGCCCGAGGGCCGGATGGCGCGACTTACCCCTGGGGTGAGAAGCTCGATCCCCACAAGCTAAACTCTGACTATCGCGTCGGTGACACCACACCCGTCGGGAGTTACCCCGATGGAGCCAGTCCCTACGGCGCCTGCGACATGGCAGGGAACGTCTGGGAGTGGGTTGCCGACTGGTACGATGCGTATCCGGGCAGCGCCTACCAATCCCCTTTCTTTGGCCACAAGTACAAAGTGGTGCGCGGCGGCTCCTGGAACCACCCTGCGGACGATGCCCGCTGCGCTCGTCGGGACATTGCCCATCCCGACCGTCGCTTGCGAGTCGTCGGATTCCGCTGCGTCCGCGACGGCTGATCAATTCTCAGCGCCGTCTTTGAGCCAACAGTGCATCTATCCGCTCGTAGAGACTTTCGAAGGGCACGACCTCGGCCTCTTCCTCCCGGCGCAGCTTGGCCTCGACGCCATTCCGCTTCAGATTGCGGGCACTGACGGTCAGGCGCAGAGGGGCACCGATGAGATCGGCGTCGTTGAATTTGACCCCCGCGCTCTCATTGCGGTCGTCGTACAGGACTTCGTAGTCCCGGGCTTGGAGGTCAGCGTAGAGCTCTTCGGCTTTTTCGACCACCCTGGCATCGGTGCCCAGAGACAGCAGATGAATGTGATAAGGGGCAATGGGCACGGGCCAGATAATGCCCTTACCGTCGTGGTTCTGCTCGATAACCGCCGCCATCAGCCGCCCCGTGCCAATGCCGTAGGAGCCCATGACGATAGGGTGAGCCTGGCCGTCCCTGTCCAGAAAAGTAGCCCCTACCCTCTCGCTATACCTGGTCCCCAGCTTGGAGAGATGGCCAACTTTGATGGCTCGCGCGGCCGTCAGCGTGTCACCGCATTGGGGGCAGGCGTCGCCAGCCCGGGCCAAGGCAATGTCTGTCAGGATGTCCACCGAGAAATCGCGGGGGTAATTGACGTTCTTGCAGTGGTATCCTTCCTTATTGGCTCCGGCCACAAAGTTGAGGCCCATCTGGATGGAATCGTCAGCTACCACCTTGACTCCTGACAGGCCCACCGGCGAGGCGTAACCGGCCACGATGCCCGCTTCCGCCAGTTCCTCCTCTGTGGCCACATGCAAGTCTGGCGGCGCGCCCAGGGCGTTGGCCAGCTTGGCCTCGTTGACTTCCAAATCGCCGCGGATGACGGCAAAGATTATCTGGCTCCAGGTGGCGTAAAAGACGGCTTTCAAAGTCTGGTGAGTAGCCACTCCTAGATAGTCGGCTAACTCTTGGATGGTTTTGCAGCCAGGTGTGGCCACCTCCTCGACGGGTAGCTCTTCGCCACCCTGGTCATAGACCGGCTTGGCGAAAGTGGCCCGCTCAGCGTTGGCCTTATAGTCACAGGAAGAGCAGCGGATGAGGGTGTCCTCACCCACCTCAGCCAGGACCACGAATTCATGGCCACCGTCCGCCTCCACAGCCACGGTCTCCAGGCCACAGCGCCGAAAGATGTTGACATAGGCCCGATATATGAGTGGGTAGAACCGGTCAATGTCCTCTTCGCTGACGTGGCAACTGTAAGCATCCTTCATGATGAATTCACGCGCCTGGATCAGGCCGCCGTGAGAACGGAGTTCGTCGCGAAACCCGCTCTGGATGTGGTAGACTACGATGGGCAATTGCCGGTAGGAATTGATTTCCGTGCGCAACAGATCGGCTACCACTTCCTCGTGGGTCATGGCTAGAACCAGATCCCGGCGGTTTCGATCTTTGAAACGCACCAACTCGGGCCCGATTTCGTTCCAGCGGTTGGTGGCCTGCCAGATTTCGGCCGGATGTACCACGGGCATCATCATCTCCTGGCCGCCGATGGCGTTCATCTCTTCGCGCATTATCTGCTCGATTTTTTTCAGCACCCGCCAGCCCAGAGGCAAGTAGCTATAGATGCCGGTCGAGAGTGGGCGAACCAGGGCTGCCCGGAGAGACAACTGGTGGCTGACCGCCTCCGCGTCGGCAGGCACCTCCCTGAGAGTGCGACCAAAAAGTTTCGATAGACGCAAATTACGGCCTCCCTTTGTGCTTGAGGGCGTTCGGTAATTGTCCCGCCGCCCAACGGATACCCCAATGCGACCGCCCCGTAGGGGTATCCCTTGCGG
>JAOZOT010000080.1:9831-11463 GCA_029933115.1 Anaerolineae bacterium
GGGTACCCCTTGCGGATACCCTTTGCGGATACCCCAGGGCGACCGCAAGGGTACGCCCCTCAATACGCTCGGGCAAAGATCGCTTTCTCTGTGGCCTCGCGGCCGCAGTAGATGCATTTACCCTTTTTCCCGTCCTGGTCGAAGGGGATGCAGCGAATGGTGGCCCTGGTTTCCTCCTTGATAGTCGCCTCACACTCGGCAGAGCCGCACCAATAGCTTCGGGCAAAGCCGTTCTCCACTGCGGCTTTGAACTCTTCATAGTCCGTCGGCTCGCGGGTGTTATCCTCACGGAACTTGAGCGCCCTGGCGAACAGGTTGGCCTGGATCTTGTCCAGCATCTCTTGCACTATTCCAACCAAGCCCTCCATTGAGGCGGAGGATTTGCCTTCCCGGCCGCCAATATCGCGCCGGGCCAAGACCACCTGCCCTTCGGCCACATCTCTGGGGCCAATCTCAAGACGAAGCGGTACTCCGCGCATCTCCCACTCGTTGAATTTCCAGCCCGGGCTGTACTCTTCGCGGTCGTCCACTTTGTAACGCACTGCCTCACCAAACTGGCCGGTGATTGTCTCCACAGTGGCCAGCACCCGTGCCTTCTCCTCTTCGTCGTGCCAGATGGGGACGATCACCACCTGATAGGGAGCCAATTTGGGCGGTAGGATCAACCCCTGGTCGTCGCCGTGGACCATGATGATGGCTCCTACCATCCGTGTGCTGACCCCCCAACTCGTCTGGTGAACGTAACGCAGTTCGTTGTTACGATCCAGGTACTGCGTGCCGAAGGCGCGGGCAAAGTTGTCTCCCAGATTGTGTGATGTGCCGGCCTGTAAGGCTCGTTTGTCACCCATCATGGCCTCGATGGTATAGCTGCGCACGGCTCCGGCGAACCGCTCTGCGTCGCTTTTGCGGCCTTTGAAAACCGGGATCGCCGCGTCGTTTTCAGCAAAGTCAGCGTAGACATCCAACATGCGCAGTGCTTCCTCTTCAGCCTCTTCAGGCGTGGCGTGGGCAGTATGACCCTCTTGCCAGAGAAACTCGGTGGTGCGCAGGAAGAGGCGGGTTCGCATCTCCCAACGCACGACGTTGCACCACTGATTGATGAGGATAGGCAGATCTCGCCAACTGCGCACCCATTTGGCATACATGGCGTTGATGATTGTCTCTGAGGTGGGGCGCACAATGAGAGGTTCTTCCAGCTTTTTGCCGCCCCCATGAGTGACCACGGCCAATTCGGGCGAAAAGCCCTCCACGTGCTCGGCCTCCTTCCTGATAAAGCTCTCAGGGATGAAGAGGGGGAAGTAGGCATTCACATGGCCGGTGGCTTTGAAGCGGCGGTCCAGCCCCTGCTGGATGTTCTCCCACAGAGCATAGCCATAGGGCCGGATGACCATACAGCCCTTAACCGGTGCATAGTCGGCCAGTTCCGCTTTCTGAATCACATCGGTGTACCAGCGAAAATAGTCCTTGCTTCTGGGAGTTACCTTTTGAGTCATAATCCATCCTTTCTTTCGTCGTCATTATCGTCCATCAAGTGAATCTGAACTTTTCAGCCACCCCCTACAGGTGGCAAGTCCACATGTAAACGTGGGCAAGTGATCGAGTGGGACATGCTCCCACACAGAAGAGGGAAAA
>JAOZOT010000503.1 GCA_029933115.1 Anaerolineae bacterium
AGCGGGCTTTGAGCGTGGAGTTGAGGGGATACCCCTCAAGCTCCCCAGGCTTTGCTGCGCCAGCCCAAGGTGGGCCTGCGCAGCGGGCTTTGAGCGTGGAGTTGAGGGGATACCCCTCAAGCTCCCCAGGCTTTGCGCCAGCCCCTTTGCAATAGCAAGGTGCGACACAAGTGCATCGCACTTGAATGACATTAGGGCAAAAGCTGCTTTCAGTATATCATTATTCAGCCCCCTTGTCAATGGGAACTTTTTACTCCCCTCCAGCGTCTAATAGTTGAATTCGGCCACACCCTCAGTTTTTGACTGAGCAAGCTTGAAAGGAGGTCACTAGCATGAAAGCGAAGACTCTGTGTGCAACGGCCATCGTCATAGCATTGTCGCTGATCACAGTCGGTCCAGCCTGGGCTGATGGCATCATCATCCCCGAACCGCCCGTCCCCTGTCCCGACTGTCCGCCGCCACCACCCATCACCGAAATCCCCAACCTGGCCATCAAATACCACCGGGTGAAGGTGACTATCGAGGATCAGGTAGCCACCACCCATGTGGATCAGGTCTTTGTCAACGAATCGCCCTGGGAATTGGAGGGGACCTACATCTTCCCCCTGCCTGAGGAGGCGGCTATCTCCGAGTTCGCCATGTATGTGGACGGGGAGAGAGTGGAAGCCCGGGTGCTGGAGAAGGATGAAGCGCGCCAGATCTATGAGGACATAGTGCGCAAGCGGCGCGATCCGGCTCTGCTGGAATACGTGGGGCGCAACGCTTTCCAGGCCCGCATCTACCCCATCCCTGCCCACGGCGAGAAGAGGGTCGAACTTGAATACAGCGAGGTCCTACCCATGGACCAGGGCCTGGTCAAATACCTGTACCCCCTCAACACCGAAAAGTTCTCCTCCAAACCCATCGAGGACGTGTCCATCAGCGTCGAGTTGCACTCCAAGGAAGCTATCAAAGCTATCTACTCCCCCAGTCACGACATCGCCGTGGACCGCGAGGACGATTACTCCGCCCGCATCGGCTACGAGGATTACGACGTCAGGCCCGACCGCGATTTCGAGCTTTATTACAGCGTTTCCGAAGAGGACTTTGGGTTGAACCTGGTCAGTTACCGTGAGCGGGGCGAAGATGGCTTCTTTCTCCTGCTGGTCGCCCCCAGGCTGGAGGTAGACGAGCAGGAGGTGATCGCCAAGGATGTCATCTTTGTCCTGGACACCTCGGGTAGCATGAGGGGCGAGAAGTTGGAACAGGCCAAGGACGCTCTGGAGTTCGTGCTGGACGAACTCCATGACGAAGACCGTTTCAACATCGTCACCTTCAGCACCGGGGTGCGCCAGTACGACGACCGCCTGCGGCCGACCGACGAGCGCAAAGAAGCCCGGCGCTTTGTGCGCAACCTGACCGCCTCCGGCGGCACCGACATCAACCGCGCCTTGCTGGAGGCCCTCGACCAGGTTGACGAGGAACGGCCCACCATCATCATCTTCCTGACCGATGGCCTGGCCACCGAAGGAGAAGTCGAGACCGAGCGCATTCTGGACAACGTTGACGCCGCCGCCCCCGACAATGTCCGCATCTTTGCCTTCGGAGTAGGGGACGACGTCAACACCATCCTGCTGGACACCATGGCCGAGGCCCATCGTGGAGCCAGCGCCTACGTGCGGCCCGGTGAGGACATTGACGAGGAAGTCTCGGCCTTTTACGCCAAGGTCAGCACCCCACTCCTTTCGGACATCGAATTGGACTTTGGCGAGATCCGCGTTGAGGATACCTACCCCTACCCCCTGCCCGATCTCTTCGCCGGCACTCAGTTGGTGCTGGTGGGTCGCTACCGGGAAGGCGGCGACACGACCATCACCCTGGAGGGGAAGGTCAACGACCGCCGGCAGAGATTCGAGTACGAGGACGTCCACTTCCGGGACAGGGGCGGCGACGAGTTCATCCCTCGCCTGTGGGCCACACGCAAGATCGGCTACCTCTTGAGCCAGATTCGGCTGCACGGCGAGAGCCGCGAGTTGGTGGACGAGATTGTGAACCTGTCGGTGCGCTACGGCATCATCACCCCTTACACCTCCTTCCTGGTGGACGAAACCGAGGACGTCCTCAGCGAAGAGGGGCGGAATCGGGTGGCTGAGCAGAAATATCAGGCCATGGCCACTGCTACCCCGGCACCGGCCTACGGGGCAGGGGCCGTGGACAAAAGCGAGGCCGAGGCGGGACTGCGCGGAGCCCAGGCTGTGCCTGTGGCCCCGGCGGCCATTCCCTCTGGCGAAGGCCGTGGTGGAGGGGAGGTGCCGGTCGGCGAGGTGGTCAAGTACGTCGGTGACAAGACCTTCGTGCTCCAGGATGACGTCTGGATTGATACAACCTACGATGTGGACAAGATGACCACTACCAAAGTCAGCTTTGGCAGCGACAACTACTTCGCGCTTCTGGCTGCCCGGCCTGAATGGGGTAAGTATTTTGCCCTGGGCACCCACGTCATCGTGGTTCTGGAGGGCACGGCCTATGAGGTGGTGGAGGGTGAGGCACCAGAAGTGGAAGTGCCGCCCACTGTGGAGCCCACACCGCCCCGGCCAGCTTCAGCTTCAACCCGCACCGTCGCCTCAGCGGATCGGCCGGCCTCCTCGCCTGCGGCCTCTTCTGCCTCACCGGCGCAGCGAAGTCTCTGCGGCGGAGTCAGCGCCGTCCTGCTGCTGCCGCTGGCCGGGTTGGTGAGCACTCGACGGCGGGACGGCTGAAGCCCGCACCACAAGCATGTCGCTCCCATCGGACGGGCTGAAGCCCGCACTACGAGCGCCGCCCCCTGAATCTTCAGACACGCTCTAAGGTTCATAAAGCAGGCTATCGGCTCACCCCGGCGAACGTTTAGGGTACTTCCAGTGCCCTTCCGCTGCTTAGCCTGGAGCTTTGAGCTCCAGGCAAGCCGGTTGCTCGTAGTGCACTTCAGCGCTTTTCCGAACGGGCTGAAGC
>JAOZOT010000504.1 GCA_029933115.1 Anaerolineae bacterium
GCCTGGGATCGCTGGTCCAGCCGAATTCCAGGAGGGCTATCTGCTTGTCGCCGTCACCGTTCTCAACCATGATCCGCCGCAGGTCCTCGACGTGACGGAAGCAGTAGATGCGCTTGCGCTCCTCCGGGCTGGGGTCATAGTTGTGGAGGACGGGGTCCTTGGCCACCACCGCCGGGTCGGTCTCCGGTGGCACCTTGTAACCGGCGCCGTGGACACCCAGCACGTCAAAGTAAGGCTTGGCTCCGGCGGCATACATCCCTTTGAGGAACTCTTCGTCGGGCATGGCCTGATCGTCCCAGCGGCTGGTCGGCGAGAGGCCGGCGCTGATGACCATCGCGTTGGGATCGGCCCGCTTGATAGCCTGGTAGGCCACTTTCAGCAGTTCCGTGTACTCGGCCGGGTTGGGTGGCCGACCACCCCATTCGCTGCGGCCAGGTATGTTCAGATTGGGCTCATTGTAAATCTGATAGGCCCTAATGCGCCCTTTATAGCGGCCGGCCATGGCGTAGAGAAAGTCGGCCAAGTCCTGCAAATTGTCAGGAGGGCCGTTCTCCGGGAAGCCTCCACCGGCCCAGGCCGGTTGGCTATCAATGCGCGCCACCAGATCCAGGCCGAATTCCTCCACCTGAGCGACGATGCGATCAGGCCGCTCCCAGCCGAAAGCCCCCTTGGCCGCCCCTTCGATTTCACGCCAGGGGAACTCTTGCTTGACCCAGGTGAAACCGGCGTCTTTAATCAGCCCCAGGTCGCGGTGGGCCGTCTCAGGCCGCCACCAGAGGAAGGCCTGCATTCCATACTCCGGCGAGTTCATGCGCAAGGGCTTGGGCGGACGGGGAGTAGGTGTAGCTGTGGGTGGCTCAGGCGTGTCGGTTGGTGGTGGTTCGGCCGTTGACGGCTCTGGCATGGGAGTATCCGCAGCCGGTGGAGGGCCGGCAGGAGGCAGAGGCGTGTCTGTAGGGTTCGCTGTCGGCGTGTCCGTAGCTGCCGGAGGCGGCGTAGCCGGAGCCTTGGGGGTCTTGGTCGGCGTGGCCGTCGGGACAAAAGAGAGCACCTGTGGGTGGTAAAACAACAGAGCCCCCAGAGCAAAAGCCGCCGCACCGCAAACCAACACGGCTATCGCCACTGCAATCAGAATGGTACAGGTTGTGTTGCTTTTCTTTCCTCTAGCAGATAAAGTTGACATGTCCACCGATAATCACTCCTTTTGTGAGGATACATTCACCTTGGCAAAGCAAGGAGCACGGGCTGAGCCCCGTGCTCCGCTCAAACGTCAAAGCCCCTGATTCAGTATGGCCGCTCTCCCAGAGTAACCTCCAGGGTCAGTTCACGACCAAACCGGTTGACGCTCAGGGTGACAGTTTCGCCCACCTTATGGCGCATCAGCACATTAATGAAAGGGTTCTCTGGATTAATAGGGTCTCCACTGATAGCCACGATCACGTCACCGACCTTCAAGCCCGCCCGACCGGCCGGCGTCCCCGGAGCAACCTGCAAGACCAGGACCCCCTGACTCACGGCCAGATTGTAGTAGGCCGCCAGCCGGGGAGTGACTTCCCGATGGCTGATGCCCAGGAAAGGACGGCTGACTCTGCCTTTGGCGATCAGTTGCTCAACCACCAGGCGGACGGTATTGGACGGTATGGCGAAACCGAGGCCCTCAGCCACATCTCTTGAGTAGCTGTCGCCACGGATGATGAGCGTGTTGATGCCAATGACCTGGCCTTGTAAATTGACCAGCGGCCCTCCAGAGTTGCCGTGATTGATGGCTGTATCGGTCTGGATCAAGCCCTCCAGAGCAAAGCTTTCGTCCACGGCGATGGACCGCTCCAGGCCGCTGATCACCCCTGCGGTGACGGTATTGCGAAAGTTGCCCAGGGCACTGCCGATGGCGATTACCCTTTCTCCAGGCTGCAACTGACTGGAATCGCCCAATTCGGCCACCGGGAAATTGTCCCCCTCGATGTGGAGCACAGCCAGGTCGCTGAAAACATCGGTGCCCATCAACTCGGCGTCCTTCCTATCGCCGCTGGCCATGATCACACTCAGCGACTCGTTGCCCTCTACCACGTGATTGTTGGTGACCACGTAGCCTTGCGGGTCAATGATCACCCCTGAACCCAGCGAGCGCGGTTGGGTCAGGTTGCCCCAGAAATCCCACCGGGGCATTTTCAGATTGACCACTGTGACCACTGCCGGGCCGACCTTTTTGACTACCTCGGTGGTAGCCGATTCCTCCTGAAGGGTGATAACAGAGGGCAGGCTGACGGGAGAGGCGGCAGGAGGAGGCGGAGGTGAAGGCTGCACCGTAGCGGCCGAGAGGGTAAGGGGTGGATTTTGCCCCATCAGCCACACGACAGCCGTAGCCCCGGCCAGCCCGCCGGCCACGCCTCCTGCCAGCAGGCTGAGCACTATGATCAGAGTAAGAGGCCAACATCCAAGACGCTCTCTACTCATCGGAGTTCACGCTCCTTAGCCTACATTCCGCACCCAGAAAATTTCGTAATTTAGTGGGTCTACTCGGATTTGTGGGGTAAGCCAGCCTCCCGCAGGTTTCATACAGCCTTTGCCGAGGCAGGAACTGCGGAAGGCGAAGCAATTTAGCAATGATCAGGTGCCCTCAACCTGCGGGAGGCTTATCCCTACCCCTCGAATCCGTGTAGAGCCAATTTAGTTTTGTGAGCAACTGTCTACAAGGGCAGTCACCGCCTCCAGCCTGGCGATAAATCGCCAGGCTGAGCAGGGGAAGGGCGCTGAAAGCGCCCTGAACGGCCATCTACGCAGCTCGATAGCCTGCTTCAGCGGGCTTGAGCTGCTTAGCCCTGAGCTTTAGCTCGGGGGCCGGGCCGAATGCCCTCACAAAACTAAACTGTTACGGGCAATGCCCTCGGCCGGCCGGGTGTAATCTGGGAACGAATTTACGGAGGGCTGTACTTAGCCTGTTAGGGGTAGCTCTGCGCTCA
>JAOZOT010000081.1:0-4390 GCA_029933115.1 Anaerolineae bacterium
GCACGGCATTCACCCGCGCAACCCGGCAGCGGCCAAGACCTGGGAGGGCCGGCAGATCCCTCGCCTCTCCTACAGCAGGCGGGCTCTTCATTCCAACAACGACCTCTTTTGGCTGCTGGCACAGAGGATGCTCGTGCTCTCCGAGGAACTGGGCCTTGACGACCTGGAGAGCAAGGGTGTCGAGGGCAGCGTGGATCAGAGGTTGCGTGCTCTGCCGGGCGAGATTCGCAAATACATTGACGATCCCACCTCCACCGAAGCGTTGAAACCCGAGGTCTTCTATCAGCTTTTGGAGGACTGGACGCAACTGGCGCGTCTGGAGCTAGGGGTGCGGTCGCGGGCTTTGCGAGACGCTTTTTCCTTTGCCGGTGAACTGGCCGATGTCTATTGGGCTCTGCCCGTGCCACAGCGACACAACCTACCTAGTTGGGCTGGAGCCTGGAGCAGGATGCTGTACAAGCTCTCTGGAGTGGTGAAAAGTGTGGAGAGAGTCAGGGCTTTGCTGCCACCCCGTCTTTACGGGGCATTGAGGCGTGGTTTGGAAGTGTGGCGGGAAGCCCGACCGACTTGGCTGGCGGAGAAGGTGACCTTTGAGCGGGCACGGGAGATCAGCGGCCTTCTGGGGGAGCAGGCCGCCATTTGGGGAGACATCTTGATGGGGGAACAGTTGCCGGAGGACTATTTGCGTCAGCGAGATTGGCAGGTCATTGGTGTCCTCTCGCTGAGTGCCTTCGTGCTCATTATTTTGCTGATCCTCTTGGTCTTTTCCGGGGTCGTGGTGGGGGTTGTGGAGCTGATCATCTGGATGGTGTTGCCTTTTGTGCGAGGGTTTTTCCCGCAGGTGCCGAACGTGTCGGGATTGGTAAAGACGCCTTCGGTGAGCGACTGGCTGGCCATTGGGGGCCTGATGGCAGCGGGCGGTGGTCTGCTGGTGTCGGCGGGAGTATGGTTGTTCCGCCGGTTGGGGGACGTTTATCGGTGGCTTCGGGGCGGCCTCACCGACCTATTTGTGAGGAAGCGGACGGTGGTTTCCTGGCGATAGAATCAGGCCTGCCGAGGGCTCGGACCCTTCGGCAGGCTGACTCCGATCAGCCCAACAAGGCAGCCAGCATAGCCTCAATCTGCTCATCGGTCGAGTAGCCAGCAGTGATGGCGCTGGAGGGACAGTGGGCCACACAGGTGCCACAGCCTCGACAGAGAGCCGGGTCTATGCGGGACACCGGCGGAATGGGGAACGGATAATGGGAGGTGGAGGGTCTGCTGTCCACCACCAGCCGGGGCGCGTGGAACTCGCAGATGTTCACGCAGGTGCCACAGGCCCGGCAACGCTGCGGATCCACCTGGGCCACGTTCCATTCCGCCACCATAAGACCACGACCCAGCAGAGCGGCCACTTTGGCGGCCACGGCTGCGCCCGTCAACCCTGCCGGGCCATCAGGAGAGCAGACGAACACCCCGGCCAATTTGGCCGTCAGCGAGGTTGCGGATTCGGCGGGGCCTATTGCATCCCCCAACGCGCTCAACTGTCCTGCCTCGGAAGGAGCCAGAACCACAGCATCCACCTCCACCTGACGTTGGCTGCCGTTCTCGTCCCAGGTGACTGTGAACCGTCCAGGAGCACCCCCCACCGCTGAGGGTATTTCTCCACTGCGCCTCACAGCAAAGCCCTGGGCTACCAGAGCGTCGGCGCAAACCCCGGCGGCCGCTCCGTCGCCGGCCACCAATACCCGACTGCTCATTTGGGTGACCGGGCGCGCCACCGGTGGCAACAGATTGGCCTTGGCCACTGCCGCCGCGATCAGACGCCCGGCTTGAGCCGTCGCTGTAGCAGGATCGTCGGAGTGAAGCCAGGCACAGTGCTCGCGAACGTTGACGAACTCGAACTGAGGAGACATATCGGCGTAGGTTTCCCGCAGCCTGGCGCTATCGGCGGCCAGCACCCCCAGGTTTGTTTTGCACCGTATGCGCTGCGTCGTGCAACTGTAGCACACCTGATCCAGCGAACAACACGAACAAGCCGCCAACACCACCCGGTTGAGGCGGTGGTCGGCCACGGCCTGCCGGATGAGCACGGCCGCCTCCTGCTGGCAGGCGAAGTGCAGGTCCTGGGCGTAGACCACGCCAGGCAGCCCTTTGGCCGAATCCAGCAGGGCGTCAACGTCCAACACGCCGCCGATTTTGTCACCACAGCGGCAGACAAAGACGCCCAGCCGAGGGGCGGCTGTTGGCGGGACGATTTCGGCAGGTACCGAGGCCCGCTGCCGGTAATTGACCAGGTCGGCCATGGCCTGGGCAGCGACGGCCGAGGCTTCCACTAAATCATCACCGGCCTCAATAGCGTACACTCCCTCCAGTTTCGCCCCACCGACCGGTGGCTCGCTTCCATCGGCCACGATCACCGCTCCAATGTCCAGGTTCAGGCGCTTTTCCACGGCACTGTGGTCAATGGCCTTTGGCCGGCAGACCGAGACGCAGGCCAGGCACTCGGAGCATACCCCACAGGAGAGACAGCGTTCGGCCTCGGCCACGGCCTGTTCCTCGGTGAAGCCCTGGTCCACCTCGGCAAAGCCCGACCGCTCAGCCAACGCCAGACGAGGCATCTGGGCGCGTGGCCGCTGCACGGGCTGGGCAGGCGTGTAATACTCGATGGCCGAAAGGTCAGGCTCTTCGGCGGTGCGCCCCAACGCCAGGTCCTCACCTCGCAGGTAGCGGAGGATGGACTCGGCGGCGCGCTGCCCGGCAGCGATGGCTTCGATCACGCTGGCCGGGCCGCTGACAGCGTCACCCCCGGCGAAAACGCCGGGCACGTTGGTCTGCAAAGTCACCGCATCGGCCACGTAAGTGCCCCTCTGCGCCAGCGACAGGTCCTCGAAAGGAGCGTCTACCGTCTGGCCGATGGCTACCAGCACGGTGTCGCACTCCAGTGTGAACTCTGAGCCGGCAATGGGCACGGGCCGCCGCCGCCCGCTCTCGTCGGGCTCGCCCAGCTCCATGCGAACGCATTCCAGACCACGGACTTTGGTCTGGCCCAGGACTCGCACCGGGGCGGCCAGAAAGTGAAATTCAATCCCCTCTTCCTCAGCCTCCTGAACCTGCCAGGGCTCCGCCGGCATTTCAGCCCGTGAGCGACGGTAGAGGATAGTGACTTCCCGTCCCCCGGTCCGCCGGGCCACCCTGGCCGAATCAATGGCCACATCGCCGCCGCCGATGACCACCACTTTCTCACCCAGGCGCGGGGGAGAGGCTGTGTCTACCCCCAGGGCAGCGAGGTTCACCGCTCGCAGGAAGGCCACGCCGGAGAGCACACCTTTCAGGTCTTCCCCAGGGATGCGCAAGCTCCAGCCCCGATGAGCTCCCACAGCGACGAAAACAGCGTCGTATTCCTCTCGCAACCGCTGCAATTCATCTCCACCAATCGGATGGTTGAGGTGGATCTTGACCCCCAGGGCTTCGATGGCTGCGATCTCACGCTGCAACACCTGGGGGGGCAGGCGATAGCCGGGGATGCCCACGGCCATCATTCCTCCTGCTACCGGCAAGGCTTCAAAGACTTCGCTGGCGATGCCCTGGCGAGCCAAAAAATAGGCCGCCGTCAGGCCGGCAGGGCCGGCACCAACGATGGCCACTCGTTTGGAGGGAGCTGAGAGGGTTGAAGGAGCTGAAGGGGTTGGGAGAGGCTCCTGGTCGGCTACGAACCGCTTCAGCGCGCAGATCGCCACCGGTTCGTCTACCTCGGTGCCGCGGCGGCACTTTTCCTCGCAAGGGTGATGGCACACTCGGCCCAGGACGCCGGGGAAAGGCACCGCTTCACGGATCAGGTCGAGGGCCTCCTGGAAGCGCCCTTGAGCGATGAGGGCCACGTATCCCTGGACATGGATGCCGCCGGGGCAGGCCGCCTTGCAGGGCGCCACTCCTCGCTTCTCGATGGCAAAGACGTTGGGCACAGCTCTGTAACCGGGGCCGAAAATAGCCTTGCGAGCCTCGCCATTGAGGGACACTGTCACCGGACAAACGGGCTCACAATCCCCGCAGGCGGTGCATTTGCTTGGATCTATGTAGCGTGGGTCACACCGTATCTCAACTCGAAAATCGCCTCGCTGCCCTTCGAGGGCGGTCACCCTGGCGCCGGTCAGAACTTTGAGGTCAGGATGTTTGACCGCCTCCAGCATCTCGGTCAACAGGTGCGGAGAGAGTTGCCCTTCGCTCTCGTGGCTGAGAAACGGTGACCTCTCTACCAAATAGACGTGGATTCCCGAGTGGGCCAAATCGAGGGCCGCCTGCACACCGGCCAGATTGCCCCCGATCACCAGAGCACTCCTGTTCGACACCATACTCCTCATCCCAGCGCAGTTCCTCAAACATGTCCACCGGCTACCCCTTGCCCGTACTC
>JAOZOT010000081.1:4490-11322 GCA_029933115.1 Anaerolineae bacterium
CTCATCCCAGCGCAGTTCCTCAAACATGTCCACCGGCTACCCCTTGCCCGTACTCATATCCCCGTTCAAAGGCTTTCAGATTGAGTTCCTCTGTACCTTTGGGCACCGAGGATAGCACTGCTTTCTTCATCGCCTCTACCGAGGCCAGTCCGGTGACCGCAGTGAGGAAGCCCAGCATGACCACGTTGGCCACCACTTTGCGCCCCAATTCCTCAGCCAGGCGGGTGGCCGGGATGGAGAGGGTCTTCAGGCCCTCGGCTGCTTCGTCAAGCTCCACCAGGTCTTCATCAACAATCAAAAGGCCATCTTTCCTGAAATCGGGCACGTACTTGTTGTAGGCTCCCTGTGACATAACCACCAGAATCGTCGGGTCAATGACGTGGGGATAACTGATGGGTTCATCGGAGATGACGACCTGGGCAGCAGCGGCTCCACCGCGCGATTCCGGTCCGTAGCTTTGGGTAAAAGTAGCGTTTTTACCATCGTGGATGGCCACCGCTTCACCGATGATATAACCCGTCTTGATGATGCCTTGGCCGCCGAAACCGCTCAGCCTGATTTCCGTCCGGTTCATACTTCTCTCCTTCACTCCCTACAGGGCGGCAATTTTACGGCCCCCGATTGCCCATCGCCCTGCTCAACCCCTCCTGGCAAAAGTCAGAGAAGGTGGGCTTCTCAATATCTACAAACACTCCTTCAATGATCTCCCCGTCCAGGTCAATGTCTACGTCTCTAGGGTTGGCGCCGTGTTTGATGACGCCTTTCTGGTGATAATATTTGAGGGAATCCAGCCCAGTGCGCCGTCTTTGCCGGCGGCCATAGTTGGTGGGGCAAGGGGCGATGACCTCGACCAGGCTGAAACCTCGCTTGGCCAGGGCCTCGCCAATGGACCTTTCCAGACGCCGCACGTGAAGCATGGTCCAGCGAGCTACATAGACTGCTCCGCTGGCCGCTGCCAGGTAGGGAATGTTGAAGGGGTGCTCGAAACACCCATAGGGCGAGGTAGTGGTTCTGGCTCCAACAGGGGTGGTGGGGCCCACCTGCCCTCCCGTCATTCCATAATTGAAATTGTTGACGCAGATGACGGTCATGTCAATGTTGCGCCGGGCAGCGTGGATGAAGTGATTGCCGCCGATGGCGATGAGATCACCGTCGCCGCTAAAAATCACCACTTTGAGCTCTGGGTTGGCCAGCTTGAGGCCGGTGGCGAAGGCAATAGCCCGCCCGTGAGTGGTGTGGAAGGAATCCAGCTTGATGTAACCGGCCACCCGCCCTGTGCAGCCGATGCCGGAAACGACAGCCACCTTGTCCAAATCGAGGCCCGACTTCAGCAGGGCGCTGATGAAACAAGTCACAGCCGTGCCGATCCCACAGCCCGAGCACCAGATGTGAGGCAGACGATCCTCTCGCAGCAGGTCATCCATTGGATGTCTTTCCGGTTCCACGTCACTTCACTCCTTTTGCCCCAAGCCTGTCTTGAGAAACGCTTATCTGCGTGCTGCTTTTCTGATGGCCTCCAGAACTCTCTCCGGTTTGTGGACACCGCCTCCGGGGTGTGGCACCAGGATGACCTCTGCCCGGCCGGCCGCACAACGCTCCACTTCCAGAGCAATCTGGCCCCAATTCAGTTCGGGCACCACGAAAGCCTTTACTTTGCCGGCCAGCTCTCTCACCCGTTCCTCCGGGAAGGGCCAGACGGTGATCAGGCGCAACAATCCGACCTTGATCCCCTCCTTTCGGGCCAACTCCATAGGCCACAGGGCTGTGCGTGCCGCGATGCCGTAGGAGCAGACCACCACTTCGGCGTCCTCCAGACCATCCTCCTCCAGTTGGATGATGTCGTGTTTATTCAGCCGGATCTTGTCTATCAGGCGTTGGATCAGGGGCCACTGCGCGCTGTCGTCGGCCGTGTCCGGATAGCCCCGCTCGTCATGGGTGAGGCCCGTGGCGTGAATGCGATAGCCCTGCCCAAAGTTCACCATGGGCGGCACCAGGTCTTCATCGGGCTTAAAAGGCAGGTACTCTTCAGGAGGGACGGTGGCCAGGCGGCGGGGGTAAAGTTCGATCTCTTCTGGGGGGGGAATGACTACCTTCTCTGTCATGTGGCCGACTTCAGCATCAGTCATGACCAGTACCGGCAGGCGGTATTTCTCGGAGAGGTTGAAGGCCCTGATAGTGAGATCGAAAAGCTCCTGCGGAGAGCTAGGAGCCAGGGCAATGATCTCGTAAAGGCCGTGAGTGCCCCAGCGGGCTTGCATCATATCCCCCTGGCCGGCCAGGGTAGGCAGACCTGTGGATGGGCCGGCCCGCTGCACGTTGACCAGCACGCAAGGGGTTTCGGTCATGATGCCTAGCCCCAGGTTTTCCATCATGAGGCTGAAGCCCGGGCCCGAAGTGGCGGTCATAGCTTTGACCCCGCCCCAGGAGGCGCCCAGCACAGCAGCCATAGATGCGAGCTCGTCTTCCATCTGAATATAGGTGCCGCCCACTTCAGGCATACGGCGGCTCATGCGCTCGGCGACCTCGGTAGCCGGGGTGATAGGGTAGCCGGCAAAAAAACGGCAACCGGCGCTTATGGCCCCCTCGGCACAAGCGATGTCGCCCATCATGAAAAACTCACCACTCAGAGCCCCACGCCGGCTCACAACACTTGCACCTCCCGTTCTTCTTCCAGGCGATAGATGGCGAACTCGGGACAGAGCATCTCACAGAGACCACAGGAGACACAGCCGTCACCGTCTTTGACGTAGGGGGGATGGTAGCCTTTGGAATTGAACTCCTCCGAGACCTCCAGCACATGCTGAGGGCAAAACTCTACGCAGAAGCCGCAACCTTTACATCTCTCTTTCAGGATCTGGATGTTGCCTCGGGGGATTTTCAGGCCCTCTATGTCGAGGGGCTTCCGCCAGTATCTCATTCCCTTCCCTCCGGGAGATGGGCTTGCGAAGCCTGGGGAGCTTGAGGGGTACCCCCTTAGCCCCGCTTTCTCAGCCCTGAGAGCAGAACTGATAGACCGGCCTCCCACCTGGTGGAGGAAAAAGAGGGCGTGTGGAGGGACACCGTTCGGCTGAGGGCTTTGACCGGGCTCCGCCGAGGGCCTCACGCCGAAGGCTCACGACGAAGCCCCCCACACTCCCCGACCTGCTGCGCAAGCCCGAGATCATTTCCTGCTGGCCACCAGTTCTGCGATTTCGGCCGGGTGGCGGGCTACCTTAACTCCCACCGCCTCAAGGGCCTCAACCTTCTCCGCCGCGGTGCCTGTACCTCCAGAGATGATGGCTCCAGCATGACCCATCCGTTTGCCCGGTGGGGCAGTCCGTCCGGCAATGAAAGCTGTCACCGGTTTGGTCATATTGGTGGCGATAAAGTCGGCCGCCCGCTCCTCGTCGCTGCCGCCGATCTCGCCAATGAGCACCACCTGCTCTGTCAGCGGATCCTCTTCAAAGAGGGTGAGCATGTCAATGAAATCGGACCCGATGATGGGGTCGCCCCCGATACCGACGCAGGTGCTCTGGCCCAGGCCCCGGAGGCTCAATTCATTGACGACTTCATAAGTGAGAGTGCCGCTGCGCGAGATCACCCCCACAGAGCCCGGCGTGTGAATGTAGGCCGGCATGATACCCACCTTGCACTCACCGGGAGTGATTATACCAGGACAGTTGGGGCCAATCAGGCGCACTCCCTTTTGATCCAGGTAAGCCCGCACCTTGAGCATATCGAGGATGGGAATCCCCTCGGTGATGCAGACGATAAGGGAGATGCCCCCGTCGGCTGCCTCATACATAGCATCGGGGGCAAAGCGAGCCGGCACAAAAATTATGGAAGTGTTGGCTTCGGTAGCAGCCACGGCTTCTCTGATGGTGTCGAAAACGGGCACCCCGTTAACCCAGCCGCCGCCTTTGCCCGGTGTTACCCCGGCCACCACGTTGGTGCCGTACTCGATCATGCGCAGGGTATGAAACTCCCCTTCTCGGCCTGTGATGCCCTGTACCACAAGGCGTGTATCCTTACCAACCAGAATACTCATTCTTACTTGCTCCTCTCCCGCCGGGCCAGGCGGGCGGGCTCCAGGCTGGCCACGTCACCGCTGAATAGTCCTTCGAGACCAACCTTGGGTTGGTCGAGGCCGCGCTGCTTGCGCTCTTCGCAAATCCGACACTTCTCCGGACAACCGCCGAAACGGGTATCCTCTGGTTCCACATATTTGGAGATCACCCCCTCGTAGTTTCTAAAGATGACCGTGCGTTCATTTCTGCTCAGCACGTAGCAGGGGCCCACCGGGGTTTTCCCGCCGCCGCCAGGAACGTCCACGATGAATTGGGGCACGGCAAAACCAGAAGTGTGACCCCGCAGATGCTCGATGATCTCTATCCCTTTGCTGACCGAAGTGCGGAAGTGAGTGATTCCCCGCGACAGGTCGCACTGATACAGGTAATAAGGGCGGACGCGGTTCTGCACCAACCGCTGGACCAGTTCCTTCATGACGTAGGGGCAGTCGTTGACTCCTTTCAGCAGCACGCTCTGATTGCCCAAAACGATGCCGGCATCGGCCAGTCTGGCCAGGGCCTGCCGGGACTCGGCCGTGATTTCCTTGGGGTGGTTAAAATGGGTGTTGAGCCAAACCGGCTGGTACTTTTTCATCATGTCCAGCAGTTCGTCGGTGACCCGCTGAGGCATCACCACCGGTATGGACGTGCCGTAGCGCACAATCTCAACGTGGGGGATTTCGTGCAACTTGGCCACGATGTATTCCAGCCTCTCAGTTGAGAGGGTCAGCGGGTCGCCGCCGCTGAGGAGGACATCACGCACTCCTTTAGTATTTCGCACATAAGCGATCATCTCATCAATCTCGGCCTGCGAACGTGGCCTGTCCGTCTCCCCGGCCAGCCGCCGCCGGGTGCAGTGGCGGCAGTACATGGAGCACTGGTCGGTGACCAGAAACAGCACCCGGTCGGGGTAGCGGTGGGTGACACCGGGCACGGGTGAATCCACGTCCTCGTGCAGAGGATCGGCCATGTCCTCAGAACCGATCTTTGTTTCGAGGATGGTGGGCACGGCTCGCATCCGAATGGGGCAGGTGGGGTCGTTGGGGTCCATCAGGCTGGCGTAATAGGGGGTGATAGCCATCCGCAGGGTGTTCAGCGACTTTTCGATGACCTCCTTCTCCTCCTCGGTCAGGTTAATCACCTGACTCAGTTCCTCGACGGTGGTTATCCTATTGGCAAGCTGCCAGTGCCAGTCGTTCCACTGCGCCTCGTCCACGTCCTCCCACAGGGGGATACTCCGATAGGGTCTTCTTTCCATGTAAATAAAGCCTCCTTCAGTCAGCCTATGGTGAATCCGGTCCACCCCAGTTGCCTGGGCCGCAAGCGGGATGAACAACCCTACGACTGACCAATCAAGTGACTCATAGCGTTTCCCACTTCTCGGTGAAGTGTATACCCAATTGCTCCAATTCTTCCAGGACCGGTTCATAGATCTCGGGAACTACGGGGGTGTGGACGCCGGTCAGGTTGACCTTCCCCTGCAAGATCAACTTGACGCCGATGGCTGCCGGCAGGCCAACCGTTCGCGACATAGAGGTGTCACCGTGAGGAATCCCGAAATCAATCATGGTGGAGGTAATCTTTTCCCTGCGGTCCGGGTATTCGGCTATGAACTCGTGCTGCAAGATAAGCATGTCCCGCTCGCCCTCTTCATATTGCATCTTCTCCAACATGCGGGCAGTCAGAATGTCTATGGGAGCGCCTTTTTGCAATGGCAGCGGGTCATCGCTCAGAAGCCCCAGCCACTCCAGGTTGTTGATGACCGGTGAATCTTCCTCGACCTTCAAATAAGCGGCCAGGTCCTTTTTGAGATCACCGGTGCTACCAATAAGCTTGGCTGTGAATTGAGCAAAGGTCAGTCCGGCGATGTCGTCTCGCTCTTCTTCGTCCAGCAGGCCCAGGTCCACAATCTTTCTCATGGTCTGGCACCATCCCACGTTGCGCAGGGTGCCACGGAACATGCTTTTGGCGGTGGTGATGCCATAGATCTCCATGTAGGGCAAGCTGTCCCGGTTGGGGTAGCCCTCGAAGTCAATCACCTTCCCTTCCACTTCCACAGGCACGGTCCAATAGTGGTCGAAAAGCTCCTCGCCGGGGATGAACACCTCTTGACCGTCCTTCAGGTAATGGGCCGAGTTCTTGCCCGCCAAAAGCACACCTCTGGGGCTCCAAGAGAATTTGTAGCCAAAGGGATTAGTGTTAGCTTCTGGCGCCGGTAACCCACCGCACCAGGAGGTGAAACCGGTGATTTCCCCACCGTCTTTCTGAACACGGTGGATGACCTTCATGGCGGTCATGTGGTCAATACCGGGGTCTACGCCGATCTCGTTGAGGAGGATGACTCCTGCTTCTTTGGCTGCCTCATCCAGTTGGGCCATGGGCTCTTTGACGTAGGAGGTGGTGACCATGTGTTTGCGGTGTTTGACGCAGAGCTTGGCTACCAACGGATGATAGACGTAGGGCAAGAGGCTGACGGCCAGGTCGGCCTGGCGGATCAGATCCTCCAATGCCGTCTCGTCGGCCACGTCCAGTTGGCGGGCTTCTCCTTTCGGGTGGCCCCGGATGATGTCCTGGGCTTTGCTGAGGGTGCGGCTGGCCACAGTAACGTGAAAATCCGGCTGGTCAAGCAGATACCGAACGTGAGCACCTGCCACCAAACCGGCGCCTAAAACAAGAATCTTTTTCATCGTTCATATCCTCCTTGATATGTTATGGTTTTTTGTAAAAAAGTCACGCTCATCGGTAGCAAGTCATTTGCAAAATTTGTCAAGATGTGGCAGAGTAAA
>JAOZOT010000505.1 GCA_029933115.1 Anaerolineae bacterium
GGCACACTTCATACATTTGCGGCAGAACTCTTCCACCCCGAAGAAGTGGGGCTCGTCGGGCACCAAAGGCAAATCGGTGAAGACCTTGCAGAGACGCACCCGTGGACCGAACTTTTCGGTGATGAGCAGCCCGTTGCGGCCCAGTTCCCCCAGGCCGGCCTCGATGGCGATGGGGATGCTCAGAGCCGTGTCGTTGCCGCAGGGGATGGCTTTGTAGCCCAGGCTTCGGATAAAGTGAGCCAGCAGCCCGGCCACAAAGGCCATCTTGGAGTAGCCCAGCCCTGTAGCGGCTGCTGCCCCGCCGGTGGGCGAGGTCCGGATGAGACGGTAATCCATCTCGACAGCTATGGCGATGGCGTAGCGATACTCCGCCGGAATTTCCAGCGGCGTATGCTCTCCGGTGAGGTCGTTGCTGACGTAGGAATAAACCCACCGCCTGTCCAGTTCGCAGATGCCGACCAGGGAAGCACCGAAGAAGCGGGCTGCCCTTTTGACTTTTCTGGAGACCTCGGTTGGGTCAGACGCATCTATCTTCCAATCGGAGGGCATACGAACTCCTTCGGGGTCAGGACACTCCCAGGCGTACAAACCCTTGTGGTTTGAGCCGCGGATACCCATAGCGAAAAAGTGCTCCACGTACCAGGCAGCGTCCTGAAGGGCATAGTCCTCTTGGGTGTAGCCGGGCTTGTGGCGCACCTGGGCCGGGCCGTAAAACGGCTTGGCTCGTTCTACCCACTCTGGGTCATACCTGGCCCTCCTGAACATATCATTTCGTTGATCGAACCGCTCGATAGGGCCTACCAAGAGCTTCTGGTATTTTTCCTTAGCGTTCACGATGCCCTCTTCTCTGGGTGACTGGCCATCATCCAATGACCTCAACTCCTCTAACTACTGCTGATCTTTGCGCTTGCACGCTCTCTCCAGTTGTGGTACAATATTACTGCGATGAGGTCGGGTGGCCATGCGAATCCTATCCTTGACCGGACGGTGTAACATGGCTGTGAGGCTCACACGACAGAGCTGCCCCGACCTTTTCGTATGCCTTCAGATGATGACCTCAAGCAATTCCTCAGCCTGGATCCGCCTGTCCGGTCTCCTCTCTCCTCGATAGGTGGCCAGTGCTATCTTGTGGGCTCTCGACCTTTTGCCAATTGGCCCGAAAACGATCTGCCGGTTGGATAGCTCGGGACGTATCTCCCGTAGGTAACGCAACAGGTGCTCTTTGATTTCATTCTCCCAGCCCGGATACTCCAGGTCTATGGTGATCAATTCCAGATCCCTAATGTAAGGGGTCAGTAGCAGTATCAGCCCGGCGACAAAGAGCTTGACGGAGATCAAATCCTTGCGCACTCCCGCTTCCTTCAGCGGTTGGTAACATTCCCGCTTGACGGCTTTGGGGATGAGAATGGCGGCCTGGATAGCGTCTGAAAAAGCCAGGACTGTATCCACCGTCAACTGGTCAGTACGGCCGCTCTGATCAATTTCGATGCCATGCACGCTGTTGGAAGTCCTTTGGCCTCAGCCCTAGCCACCCTGCGAATTATACACCAAAAGCCGCGACTTGACCATTTCCGTACGACACCAAAAAACGAGCCCTTGATGGGCTCGTCAGCGGCTCTCCACAGCAATAAGTTTCGTAATACAGGTAATGTTTGATAGCATCACAAAAAGTTGACATTTTGGATGAGGCGCGCCTCAACTTGGAAGTGGACTTCGGTTAGCCAAGGGACGGCGTCGGGCAAATTCCACAAGCGATGCCATTGGGCAGGATCGAAAGCGAAGACGAGTCGCAAGCCTAGCAGGTGACGCACACCGCTGATAGACCGGCGAGCACCCACATCGGTGCGGCGATTCAGTTCGCGCATCTGTCGTTCAATAGGGCCGGTAGCGATCATGGCTTGTCCCAGGGCCTGATTCTCCCGATCGTGGAAAAAGCCTTCAGGATGTAAGCGGTAGGTGAAAACCTCTTCCAAGGCGCTTTCCAAATAGGCCGCGCCGTGCTCCCCTCCACGGCGAAGTTGGGCAATAATCTTGCGCGGGCAGCGAATGGCTTCCCGGGGAGAGAGGTCAGGATAGTGAATCAGACGGTTGACGGCCTTCTGCCATCCCTCTATTTGCTTCTTCTGCCAACCATCTCGATACAAAGCCCAGTAGAGATTGCGTGGTAGATGCCAAAGGCAGCGTTGGAACTTGGCCTCTGGGAACAAGCGGTGCAACTCGTCCCGCAACTCTTCATCACCATCGTACAGGACCCGGTTCGGCTTCAGGCCCGAAAGCTTCGCCAGGGTGTCCTCCCAAGGCTGATTGACGCCAAAGGCCAAGGGCTTGATTTGAAGCTGGGGGCGACCATGGTGTTGCTCTCGACCGGTCACGGCAATGCCCAGATGCATTTCCACGCCTCGGGGGTTGTCACCGGCCTTGACCTTTGTGCCATCGAACAGGAAAGTGACCCCTTCCAGGTCAGCCTCCGGCTCGATCTGAACTTGAGCTCCTCCGGTTTGAACCCGGCGGTGGGCGGTCATGGCCGAGAATGTGGAAGCCAAGCTGCTGTCTGGTTCCTGGATGCTTTTGTCATAAGGTTGGTCTAATGTTCGAGCAACTACCTGGGCTTGTACTTCGGTAGTACTCTGTTGCCACTGAGCCAAGCCTAGTAAGCGAACAAAAGGCGAGAAGGTAGCCCCACATTTCCGGCAGGTGACTTGCAGCAAATCAAACTCCACATCTCCCACCCCGGTGCGCAGGCGCTTTCGCTCACGACTTCCTCGGCGATGAAAGCCGTGATTGGACTGACACTTCGGGCAACGCCAGGGAGCCGTCTCTTGGGGCTGTCTAGACCAAGGCGGACCCAACCCTCGGTTCAGCATCTGCTCTTGTACTTGAAGAAGCATCTGGCTCATCACCGCTCCGGCAATACGAGCCACTAATTGCCGAGCAATGGCT
>JAOZOT010000506.1 GCA_029933115.1 Anaerolineae bacterium
GTGTGGGAACATGCCCCACCCGATCACTTGCCCACGTTTACGTGCGGACTTGCCCAGTAGAGCACAATTGAGGTTTGTAGTGCGCACTTCAGTGCGTCTTTGAGGCGCTGAAGCGCCCACTACAAGCAAGAGTTGCGGTCTACTGAGTCTGGTTCGCGGTGGATTTGCACCGGCTCGCACTGGATTGGCAATTCGCTGTATGGTAGAACAACATCAATAGCGGAGGCAGGATGGGCAAGCGGAAAAGCATCGTGCCACTGAATGAAGCCCGAGACTCGTTCAACCTGTTCCAGGATCAACTGGTCCCAATGATCGCCGATGTCCGGGGTGAAATGGTCGAGGTGGATCTGGGCGACTACCTGCACGGTATTCTGGATCATCCAGAAATGCCTGAGCGAGTTAACTGGATCATCGAGACGCTGCGTAATCCAGCAGAGATTCGCCGTCACTGGGATCGGCGGCTACGGCACCGTGAAGTCTACGTGAACACGATCTATGTTAGTGAAGATGACCTTGATGGCGAGCTACATTTGGTCGTCGTCGAACGATGGCTAGGGCGGCTGCGCTTTTGGACGACTTTTGTGCCTTTGGATCGGGAGAAATACGAGAGATTAGTGCGAAGGGGTGAGTTGTTATGGAAACCAAGAAACTGAAGGTAACCTACTACGACGAAAAGGATATCCTGTACTTGCAAATACTCCCCCCGCGACCAGCTCGCGTGGATGAGACGAAGTACGGCCTAATAGTGCGCTACAATTGGGACAAGCCGGACGAGGTCGTCGGCTTTGAATGTCTGGACTTTTCACTGCTGATCCCTCATCTGGCCGAACCGGGCGTGGTACCCCAACTTGACCTGCGGTTTGACGTCGAAGGAACCACGCTGCTGAATGTGACGTTGACCGAGGTGCTCCACTGGGCCTACGAGCGGTACGTGCTGCGGCGGCCTACTGTGGCACAACCCTACCCGCTGCCGGCCTCCATCGTGCGAGAGAAGCCGGAGACGGACTACAAACCGTGAACCTTCCCGTGCTACCCCTTCCAACTTTTGTAGAAATTGTGAATTGTGGAAAAAGATAGACAACGCCTCCAAAAAGTCCTGGCCCAGGCGGGGGTGGCCTCACGGCGGGCCTGCGAGGAACTGATCCGCCAGGGGCGCGTGCAGGTCAACGGGCAGATGGTCACCGAATTGGGCACCAAGGTTGACCCCAACCGGGACGAGATCAGCGTTGACGGGACGCCCATCTCCGGCCCGGCGAAAAAAGTCTACCTGCTCCTCAACAAACCACCCGGCTACATTTCCACCGTCCACGACCCCTGGGGACGGCCCACAGTGCTGGATTTGATTCCCCACCGAGGGCGGCTCTATCCGGTGGGACGCCTCGACGCGGAAAGCGAAGGGCTGTTGCTGCTGACCAACGACGGCGAGCTGACCCACCGCCTGACCCACCCTCGCTACGGACACGAGAAAGAGTACCTGGTGCTGGTGAAGGGGCATCCAACAGAGGCCGTCCTCTCCCGATTGCGCCGGGGGGTGAATTTGGAGGAAGGCCGGACCGCGCCTGCCGAGGTGAGCCGGGTGAGCCGAAAAGAGGGATTGGAAATCCCGCCGGACACCACCTGGCTGCGGATGGTGCTCCACGAGGGCCGCAAGCGGCAGATTCGCCGCATGTGCGCCGCGGTAGGACACCCGGTCCGGCGACTGATCCGGGTGCGCCTGGGGCCCCTGCGCCTGGGCGCGTTGAAACCGGGCCAATGGCGCCCCCTGACCGAGCGAGAACTCGACGAGCTAACCGCGCTGGCCCTGCCTGGGGCTCGAAGCCCCCAGGCTAAGCGGCAGCAGGGCGCCGGAAGCGCCCTGCATAGCCGTTCGAGCAGGCCCATAGCCCGCTTTTAGGGCTTGGGCCGTTCAGCCCTGAGCTTGAGCTCGGGGCGGCTGAGTGGCCAAGTTGCTTCTATCTCTGGTGGTCTCCCTGTAAAGTGTTGCTGGGTGATGGATTGCCGAATATGACAACGAATAGAGCAACACTCAAGAGGGAGACTGCCCTATCTCTTTTGAGGAGGCGACATGACCCGTTCCTACGCTGAAACGACCACCTTCAACTGTCCTGAGTGCGGCCAACCCTTTGAGGCCGAAATCTGGCTCATCGTGGACGCCGGCGAGCGCGCCGACCTGGTGGAACGCATCGGCGCAGGTACCATCCACGACGTGACCTGCCCCCACTGCGGCCACCGGGGAGCCGTGGACGCCCCCCTGCTGGTCTACCGGCCTCCCGCAGGTTCAGAACCTGCGGGAGGCTCGGCGCGCCTCCTCTTCTCTCCGGCGCGGCAGACCGGCAGCGAGCAGGACCGCGAACACGCCGCCGGACTGCTGGCGTTGCTGCATGACCGGCTGGGCGACGCCTGGCAGGACGAGTGGGTGGAGCAGATGCAAGGAGTGCCACGAGAAATGTTACCCCTGGCCCTCAGCGAGGACCCAGAGGCCGCGCTACGCCAGATGGTGGAGCGAGCGCAACAGGAGATCGAGCAGTTGCGACAAAAAGACCCCGAATCCTACCACCGCCTGGAAGAGGCTGCTCAAGAAGCGCTGGCCCATCTCCTGTCCACCGATCCCCGCCTGGCCGCGGTGCAGGCCCTCATTGCCGCCGAGAGCCCGGCCGCAGTGGTTCAAGCCGCGCGGGAGCATCCTCTCCTGCTCAGCGACGAGGGCCTGGCTTTCATCCGCCAGGGCATCGCGAACGCACGGCAGATGGGCCAGGAGGACCTGGCCCGCCACATCGAGGCGCGCTACGAGGTCTTGCAACAGTTGCACGACCTGGGCGCCACACCGGAGCAGTTGGCCGCCCTGGCCCAGGTGGCCGCGGCCATCCCGCCGGAGGTGCAGGACATCCTAGACGAATTGGGCCCGGTGAGCAGCCCCGAGGAACTGGAGGAAAAGCT
>JAOZOT010000507.1 GCA_029933115.1 Anaerolineae bacterium
TGAACAGAAGGGACTTTCTCAAAGCTTCAGGGGCCCTCTTTCTTGCACAGGCCCTTCGGCCAGGCTCAGGACAGGCCCTTCGCGCCTTTGGAGGGGCTCAGGGCAGGCCGTGGGATAGATTCCTGGGAGCCAGAGGGGCGGCAGAAGCGGCCAGGGAGCAAGGCACTCTGCTGACGGCCATCGAGAGCCTGGCCAATCCAGTAGCTGCCCTGTACCTGCCACCAGGCACCTCGGTCTTGTTTTCCAGCGCCAGACGCATCCTGGAAGACGATTCACCAGAGATCAAGAGGAACTTCTGGGATTATACCCGAGAAGATACATTCTCTGATCCGCATTACGGCTACTTTGACAAGAACGGGGAGTTTCACCAATATAAGGTCAAGCCCGGCTTCGACGGCACCCCTGAATATGTGATGGCCGAATTATTGGGGCCAGGGGTGGTCCCTTTCTTATGGTTCACTCACACGCCCCCTTTCATGATGGCTCCAGAGCATGAAAGAGCATTGGAAGAAGCAGGAGTGCCCCCCAAGGAATGGGGTAACATTCAGGCGATGGGCAACATAAGGATTTACGTGGACTATGACCCTATCCCTGTTCTGGACATGCCCATAATCACTTTTCTGAAACAGGCGCCTTTTTCGTGGCGGTATCGGGACAACGGCGCGAACGGAACCCATTACCCATTCTTCTTCAAGCGGTTTATCAGGATTGCCAGCACGGGTTGCCCCAAATTCTTTGTGATAAAGGGTGTCTACCTGCACCCCTCTGTGCCTGTGCCCAGTTTCAAAGGGTTCCCCCGACCGGGGTCTCCAGAGCAAGCTATGATTGACAGCGTGGAGGCTGCTTTGAGCAAGCCCCTCGAGATTCCCAGAATCTACGGCGCCCAGGAGTTCAGCCGAACTTATGAAATCGGCGCAGACCAACCGGTCGTGATAAATCTGGACAAGCCGGGGATCATCTCGGGGCTCCGCTGTGCTCTCCCCCGCAACCTCTCACTGGACAGGCGGAACAGCCTGGACCTTTCGATCACGTATGAGAACGGTGACTCTTTTACCCTGCCTCTGGCTGCTTTCTGGGGCCCGTTGGACCGTCTAGCTGAAGACATCTATTACCAGACCGCTCTGCTGGGGATAGTAGGAGCAGGTGAAGAAGATGTCTATTATGCCAATTTCGCCATGCCCTTCCAAAAGATCCAAATCCGCATTCAGGGCAGAGACGCAGCCGCCGGGCGCATCAGAGCCAGGGTTTCCTACTTTCTGGCTGATTCGTCGCTGGGTATTCCCCCTCTCAGGTTCAAGGTGTACTACAGTGGTCCGGTGAGAAAAGAGGCCGGGTCCGATGATTTCATGCTGTTACCGGTGGGCGGGAGGAGAAAGTATGTGGGGAGCATTCTCAGCGCCCGGGACTGGATACCAACTCCGGGCGCCTGGAACTGCCAGTACGCCGAAGGCAACATCAAGCTGCTTGGCCCTCCTTTGATGCCTTTCACCGGTTGGGAGGACTTTTTCAGCGGAGGCTATTTCCCGCAGGCTTTCATGACCCCGCCCCGCCCTCTGGGAGGCGGCACAATCTACTGGTCAGCTTACTGGAATCATCTGACGGTGGTGGGGCTCTTTCATGGATACAACCAACCCCTGGTTGAAGCTGTAAGCGTCGAGCATGGGGTGACGGCCGACAATGAAGCGGACCTCACCTGTTCTGGCACCTCTTTCTACTATACTCTATGATAGCCGGGCTCACGGTGGACGATAGTCCATCGCAAGACGCGGACTATCGTCCGCCTGGAGCTTGTAAACAATTGAGGAGACCGCATGGCCCGTCAGAATCTGTTCATCGGCATTGACTTGGGTGGGACCAAGATCAGCACTGCTTTGGTAGATGCTGCGGGGAGGATCATCGGCCGGGATTATTGCCAGACTCAAGCGGCCGAGGGGCGGCGAGCCGTCGTCGAACGCATGGTGGACGCAGCTCGGCGGGTGATGGACGAAGCAGACCTTGCCCCTGCACAGGTCACCGCTGTCGGCGTCGGCTCACCAGGCCCCATTGACTCCCGAACCGGAGTCGTGACCACCCCACCCAACCTGCCTGGCTGGAAAAACGTCCCCCTCAAGCAACTCATCGAGGAGGCGTTGGGCATCACCACCTTCCTGGAGAACGATGCCAACGCGGCCGCTCTGGGTGAACATCGCTTTGGGGCCGGGCAGGGGGTGCAGAATATGATCTATGTCACGGCCAGTACCGGCATCGGCGGCGGGCTCATCCTCAACGGTCAACTCTACAGCGGGACTACCGGTGCAGCGGGTGAGATCGGCCATATCACCGTGCTGCCGTGGGGGCCCTACTGCGGCTGCGGCAACCGGGGCTGTCTGGAAGCCCTGGCCTCGGGCACGGCCATCGCCCGCGAAGGGCGGGAACTGGTGCGGCGGGGCGTGCCCACCCTCATCGCCGAGTTGGCCGCAGGCGACCCCGAACTGGTCACGGCCAGGCTGGTGGCCGAGGCGGCCGATAAAGGAGACATTGAAGCTCAAGAGATTCTGGCGGAAGCCATGACCTATTTGGGTGTGGGCATGGCCAGCCTGGTCAATCTTTTCAACCCGGAGCTCATCGTCATCGGCGGGGGGCTGACCAAGATGGGTGAGAGGCTCTTTGGACCGGTGCGACGAGCCATCGAGCGGAGGGCTTTTCCACCGGCAGCCAGGGCCGTCAGAGTGGTTCCGGCCGCACTGGGCGACGATGTGGGAGTGCTGGGGGCGGTGGCAGCAGCCATAGCTCAGATGGCGGCAGGGCCACCGTAGACGGGATGCAGCCTTTGCAACCCTTCACCTCCCTGTACTATAGTAGATGACACTCATCTTGGTGCAGAAATGGCAAAGGGCAAGTCCGCACGTAAACGTGGGCAAGTGATCGGGTGGGGCATGTTCCCACAC
>JAOZOT010000508.1 GCA_029933115.1 Anaerolineae bacterium
GAAGCACCCATCGCCGGCGTGGGAGTGGTCGTCCTCAAAGGAGACAAGGTCTTATTGATCAGGCGTGGCAAAGAGCCGGGTCGAGGCCGCTGGGGCCTGCCGGGTGGAGCAGTTGAATTGGGCGAAACCGTAGCCCAGGCAGCGGAACGCGAGGTGGATGAGGAGTGCGGGATAGAGATCGAAATCAAAGACGTAATCGAAGTCATTGACCGCATCATCCCCGATGACGAGGGCCGAATCAGATACCACTACATCCTTATTGACCTGCTGGCCGAGCACCGCCGGGGAGCCCCAATCGCCTCCTCCGACGCAGCAGAAGTGCGCTGGGTTTCGGAGCATGAACTCGACGAGTTGGAATTGTCCCAGGCGACCAAGCGCGTCGTCCGCAAAGGTCTGCACATGACCAGGCCCCAAGGATGGCCTCTTGTCTACCTTCAGCAGACCTGGGGAGCCGATTAACGCATTACGGCGAGAGGAAAGCCCGAGGCTAATGCGGGTTAAAAAAGGGAGCATAGCATCATGGCCGAACGAATCCTGGTCATTGAAGACGAAGTCAAGATCACCGATTTCCTGAGACGTGGGCTTTCTTACGAGGGCTATGAGGTAGATATAGCCCACGACGGAGAGGCGGGCCTGGCTAAAGCGTTGGAGAGCCGCCCGGATCTGATTATCCTGGACATTATGCTGCCAGGTCTGGACGGCCTGGAAGTCTGCCGCCAGTTGCGGGCAGAGAGCGACGTGCCCATCCTGATGCTCACCGCCAAAGACGCCGTGCCCGACCGGGTGGCCGGCCTGGACAGCGGAGCTGACGACTATCTGGTCAAGCCCTTCGCCTTTGACGAACTCTTGGCCCGCATCCGTGCCCTGCTCAGACGCCGTCAGCCTGCTGAGCAACAAGTGCTGCGCTTCGCCGACCTCACTCTGAACCAGGCCACCCGCCGGGTCACGCGAGGCGAGCGGCAGATCGAATTGACGGCCAAAGAGTACGACGTGTTGGAACTGTTCATGCGTCACCCCCGCCAAGTGCTGACTCGTGACATCATCTACGAGCGTATCTGGGGCTACGACTTTGGTGGTGAATCCAACATCATCGAAGTCTATGTGCGCTATCTGCGCGCCAAGCTGGAAGCCGGAGGGGAGCCGCGCTTGATCCACACCGTGCGCGGCGTAGGATACGTCCTCAGAGAAGAGTGAAAGTCAATGAGTGCGATTCTTGAACCTCTCCCTCACCCACCCGTTGACTACCCAACTGGAGAATCAATTTGTCTATTCGCACCCGTCTAACCTTATGGTACGTCGGCCTGCTGGCCGCTATCCTGATTGTCTTTGCCCTTATTCTCTACTCGTTCTTGGCTTATAATCTCAGAGCCGAGGTGGATCAGACATTGGAGACCCGGGCTCAACAGGTAGCCGCCTCGCTGCAAGCCGAGAACGATCCCCTCTCTGTCATGCTGCTGGGGTTGGTCACGCTGCCGCCCATTGACGTCTTCTCCTCGCCGGGGGTGTACGTGCAAGTCCTGCGCACCGATGGCAGCATCGCCCGCCGCTCGGCCAACCTGGAGGACCAATACCTGCCTATTGACCGGGAAGTGTTTGCGCAGAACATGCACGGGGAGTCGGTTCTCTACACCATCCAGACCCACCAGGTTCGGCTGCGCATCTTCAGCGCCCCTTTGACCGTGGCCGGGCGGATCATCGGTGCAGTGCAAGTAGGCCAATCTTTGTACGAAGTGGACTCGACCCTGCGAACCGTCCGTCTCTTGCTGAGCGGCGGCATCGCCGCCACGCTGCTTCTGGCTGCTTTGGGTGGCGCCTTCTTGTCTCGCGCTGCCCTGCGCCCTATTGACCGCATCACCCAGACGGCCCTTCGCATCTCACGGGCCGAAGACCTGAGCCAGCGCCTGGAGAGAACCGGCCCTCAGGATGAGGTGGGCCGCCTGGCCGCCACTTTCAACGAGATGCTGGAAAGGTTGGAGGAACTCTTCACCACTCAGCAACGCCTGGTGGCCGACGTGTCCCACGAACTGCGCACCCCCCTGACCACCATCCGTGGCAACATTGACCTGCTGCGGCGTGGTGCGGCCGAGGACCCCCAGGCCCGACGGGAGACCTTGGAGGCTATCGAGGGGGAGGTGACGCGCATGTCGCGCATGGTAGCCGATCTCCTGCTCCTGGCCCAGGCCGACGCCGGGATAAAGCTGGAGAAAAAGCCTGTGGAACTGGATACCCTTCTGCTGGAAGTGTATCGCCAAGCTCAACTGATGGCCGATGGCGTTGAAGTCAAGCTGGGCCACGAGGATCAGGCGGTGGTCATGGGCGACGCCGACCGTCTGAGGCAGCTTCTCCTCAATCTGGTGGACAATGCGATCAAATACACCCCGGCCGGCGGCAAGGTCAAGCTCTCCCTCTACCACGAGCAAGGGTGGGTGCAGGTAGCCGTCAGCGACACAGGGATGGGCATCCCTCCAGAAGACCTGCCGCACATCTTTGAGCGCTTCTACCGCACCGACAAAGCCCGGAGGCGGGGGGGTACTGGCCTGGGCCTCTCCATCGCCAAATGGATCGCCGAGGCTCACGGTGGTCACTTGACTGTGGAAAGTGAGGTGGGCAAGGGTAGTACCTTCACGGTGTGGCTGCGACCGGCCACGGCCGTCACAAAAGGCTCCACTTGAGATGTGTCTGTATTTCGCCCCCTTGGAATCGAGTCCGCCGGAGTCGAGGCTTTGGCCGGCTCTCCGGTATCTACTCACCTGCTCCCGCCGGATTGGCCGGGTTCAAGAGGCCGCTGGGGGCCTGGATCACAAGTCAAGGCCGGGCGCGGTGAGTAGCTACCCGCCCTGGAGCAGCCTGCTTATGAGCCTTGAGAAAATGTTTTCTTAACCTTCATTATCATCGGGTGAGGACCGGCAGTGAGTCGCCGACGGCG
>JAOZOT010000509.1 GCA_029933115.1 Anaerolineae bacterium
ACCCTTGGGTCAGTCCCTATTTGCCAAATCGGTCTTTCTGTGCTACACTATAAATGGGTAGGCCCCCGTAGCTCAGCGGATAGAGCAGTGGCCTCCGGAGCCATGTGCGGGCGTTCGAGTCGCCCCGGGGGTACTAGACACTCACCCCAGCCTGATATATTGACGTGCGCCCGTGGCCCAAATGGATAGAGCAAGGGTCTCCTAATGAGTGCATTTTTGGAAGAGGCGGGTTTTGTGGTAAGACGGCGTGTTGCCACCCAAGAAATCATAGACGAAGGAGGGGTAAACCTTAGCGACGCCGATTTGATCCACAAGCAAAGCCTCCTAGAGTTTCAGTAGATACTAGCAGAGGTTTTGCATCGGGATGACGACTGAGAACTTTAACCCTGTCGAGTGGATCACTACCAAAGAGGCGGCGGATTTGACGGGGTATGCTACGGCCTATTTTCGACAACTGATAAAGCGTAGCCGTCTGCAAGCTAAAAAGCGAGGCCGTGATTGGTTTTTGAAAAAAGCTGAGGTGTTAGCTTACGCTGAAAAAATGCAGCAGCTAGGGCCGCAGAAGTATAATCCCTGGAGAACTGGAGCAAGGCAGAGGAAAAAAACAGCGGAGTAACTCCGCTGTTTTTGCTTGGCCAGTGTAACGGGCACGATTTGACACCAGCCTTTTTTTGTGATATACTATCTACGCATTGGTAGTAGGCATTGTTTTCTTTTTTTGCAAAAAGCTACTACGTATACGTAGTACCTACTAAAAGGCATAGCTGATCGTGCTCTAGAGCGCGACATCAGAACTGCCTCTCAGAAACCTCAGGAGGGAGCGTGGTGATAGGAGAAACTAAACCGCTTGCCAAAGGGTGGATCACCACCAATCAGGCCGCCGAACTGAGTGGTTACAGCAGCGCGTATATCCGCCAGTTAGCGATAGGTGGGCGGATCACGGCCCGCAAGGTGGGTCGTGACTGGCTGATCAAGCGGGAGAGCCTGCTGGCCTACAAGCGTCACATGGACGAGCTAGGCCCGGCGAAGCATAACCCCTGGCGGGAGGACCTGGCCGGGGGGCGAGGGAGGGAGCACGATGGGGGAGTGTAAGCGCTGCGGGGAGCATGAGGCAGCCCTTTTTGTGGCCTGCGTCAACGAAATCCAGGATACAGCCGAGAAAGACACAAGGAGGTCAGAGATGGGAGTAATACACTTTGGAGACCTTGAGGATCTGGTGGCCGAGTTGGAGACCGGCCAGGTGGTACGGGTGGAGGTGTTGGACATCACCGAAGGCTCAAACCGCAAGTACGGTATCCGACTGGCCGGGATAGGTGTCCATGTGCGGGCCTTCAACGGCAACGGCCATATCCTGGCCTGCTACCTTCCGGTGAAGCGGTTGCAGATGGTGGGGATGCGACCGGTGAATGACCAGGAGTACGAAGGGGCGTGGGAAAAGGCGGAGACGGAAGCCGACCGCGTGAGGAACTACCTGACCGGGTGCGGTTTCGATGTGCGCCCTGGGGTAATCGAGATCGGCGACGTCTGTCCGCCGGCCGGGGGCTGGAACGGCGACGAGGAGGCGAGAGCATGAGCGAACCGATAGCCGAAGGAGACAGCGGTAGGCTGCACGGCGAGTGGCAAGGCTACACGCCCGACACCACCGAAACCCAAGCGCGACGGTGGTTTGAGCACAAGTACGGATATCCACCCGCCCAGATACTACGCAGTGCGGGTGCAGTTTTGGCCGGCCCTATCGGCCGCAACGGCCACCGAGCAGCTTCGCTGCTGCGACAGATCGAAGCGGCTCAAAGGCCAATGACGCCAGAGCGGGCGCGGCAATTAGCACTACTATTTGAGGAAGAGGTGAGATCATGAACATCGGACTGGATGTTGGCTACAGCGCCGTGAAGGTGGTGAGCGGCGACCGACGGGTGACGTTCCCCAGCGTGGTAGGCACACCCGACAAAGCCCGTTTCTCTCTGAACGGCAATCAGTCTATCGTGCTGATTGCCCCCGACCACGTGCAAGTCGGGGAGGGCGCGATCTCTCAGAGTCGCTTCATACGCCGGCGGGAGGACCGGCAATGGATAGAGAGCCAGGAATGGTACAACCTGGCCCTGGCCGCTCTAACGGAACTGACCACAGCGAAGCGTGCTGAGTTGCGGATCGTCACCGGCCTGCCGGTGGTCTTCTATGATGACCGCGCTATGCTCAGAGATCGGCTTCTAGGCGATCACCGGGTGCAGCGGGAAGAGCGGCACGCCCAGACGCTCAAGGTGGTAGACTGCCGCGTCATCCCTCAGCCTTTCGGGGCATTGCTGTCCGTGACTCTGGATGACCGGGGGCGCATTATTGACCACGACCTGGCAACAGGGGCAGTGGGAGTGATTGATGTAGGTGGCAAGACTACCAACCTGCTGAGCGTTCACCATCTTTCGGAGATCGCGCCGGAGACAAGCAGCGTGAACAAGGGAGCCTGGGATGCAGTAAGAGCGATTCGGGAGTGGCTGGCCAGGCACTGCCCCGGCCTGGAGGACCTGCGAGACCATCAGATCATCGAGGCCATCATTGCTCGCGAGGTGAAATACTACGGGGAGCCGGTAGACTTGAGCGCCGTGGTGGAAGAAGCCCTGGAGCCCCTGGCCGAAGATGTTATGGCTGCGGTGACCCACCTCTGGAACGGCGGGGCGACCATTGACGCCATCCTGATCGGCGGTGGCGGGGCACTCCTCCTGGGGCCGTACATCTGCCACCGCTTCCGCCATGCCCGGATCGTGGAGGAGCCGGTTTTCGCCAACGCTCTGGGGTATTGGCGTTTTGCCCGGCGGTTGGCAAATCAGTAATGCTTGGTAATAATTGCTCAGCAATACCAGAGAAACAAGTAATTATGGCAAAATTGACGGTGAGCTTTACCCTGGACAGCGAAAAAGACCGTGACCTTGT
>JAOZOT010000510.1 GCA_029933115.1 Anaerolineae bacterium
GTAGCCTGGGCTCTGAAGATGCGCTCTTCTTGCTTTCTCAATCCAGACCGTTTAGACTCAGCCTCTAGACGCCCTTTCAGAGCGTTGGTGAGGCTGTTTTTCAAAGTACACGGCGGGCTAAATGGACAAAGAGAGGACCCTCAGGTGGCTGAGGCCGATCAAAGCGATTGTCCCTGGCATTGTCCTCCTTCTGCTGGCGGCCTCGGTTCTCAAAAAGCAGATAGCATTATCCCCACAACTCGCCTACGCTCAATCCCCTGCTTTGACCATCAGCAAATCCGCCAGCCCCGACCCGGTGGTGGCAGGAGATAAGCTGACGTACATTATCACCGTCACCAACACAGGTGATGTCCCCCTGCAAGACGTGGTGGTGACCGAGGTTCTGCCGGAGGGTGCCGTCGCTCAGGCCATGGACGGCCTCGATGGCCGGTGGGCGATGTACTCAAATGGAGACAGAGTCCTGGTGTGGGAAGCGCGGGCTCCCCTGCCGCCAGGTCAGCCCATGCGCCTGAAGTGCGTCGTGCTGATTGAATCCGACCGCGAACAACCTGTGGTCAACGCCGACTATAAGGCCATAGCCGAAGGATGGGACAGCCCCGTAGTGGGCCAACCGGTGACAGTCCGGGTTGTGTCGCCTACGCCAACTATCACGCCGAGACCATCGCCGACCCCCACCCCCATGCCACCGACCTCCACGCCCACTCCTACAGCCACACCGACCGCCCGACTGGCTACCTCGACCCCGACGCCACTCCCCATAATACCTGCGCCCCCATCGAAATCTCCTGGGAGTCCAATGGGATTACTCTTGGGAACGGTAAGCATCGTCGCTGTTTTAGTCCCGGTAGCCGCATGGTTCGTCAAGGGCAAGAGAAAGGGGTAGCTAGATGAGCACAGCGGTCAGCTTCTTTTTTGCGATTACGGTGTCAGGACTGATTCTCGCTGCGTGGAGGCAGGACTTGACCCCCGTGCCATGCGTCCCACCGAGGGGCACGCCCCGAGACCGGAAGCGCGTCCAGCGCACCTTCGCCGTAGCTGTCATCCTGGCTCTGCTGTTGCAGATGATACCCCTGAACGTACCGCCACCCAGCAAGACCACTGCTTCTCTGGTCTCCAAGGCTCCTGCCCCTTTCAACGCTGCGGCCCCGTACCTCAGCCACGCTGTAGCACCTCTGGACGCCCTGCTTCCTCCCTTCTCCAACGTCCCGCCCGCTTTCGCCGACCCTACGGTGGGCATCACCATCACCAAATCGGCTCCGGCTTCGGTAGACCAAAGTTGGGCAGGCGACACAGAGATCACCTACCAGTTCACCCTCACCAACCCTTCGGCCTATACCATAACCGCCCTCTCCCTGGTCACCGACTCGGTGCCGCTGAGCACTACTTACGAGGGCGGCAACCCCGGACCGGAGTGGAAGCTGCTCTCCGGCGGCCCCACGTTCGAGCTCTCGAAAACCATCACTTCCACCGAGATCTATGTGGGATCGTATTGGGTAACGGCCGACAAACCGCTGCCCGACGGGACTATTATCACCAACACCAACTATTGTTTCTCCGGCACCGTGGGCATCACCCCTACCCAGTTCTGTGAGACGGCGCCCATAACCACCGAGATCAGAGCCCCCGATTTCAGCCTCACCGAGAGTTGGAGTAGTGCCTCTGGGCTGGTGTGCGCCGGCCGGCGATTGACCTACACTATCACCATCTCGAATCCGGGCCGGGTGCTCACTACTCAGCCTTTCACCATCACCGGCGTCATAACCGATCCACTCACTATTTATACTGACACCCTGTCGCCAGACGCAACCTCGGCCGGCAACGTCATCACCTGGTCCATCACCGGCGACGAGCGGTTTCTGGATCCCAATGGAACCGACATCTTGACCCGCACTTTCGCCGTGTCTGTGCCCGCTTCTCTGGCCGAAGGCACTTACCTGACCAACACCTACACCATCACCAGCCCCGAAGTGGCGCCCACTCAAGACAGTTGGTCATCGTCTGGGGTGACGATCAGCCGGGTGACGGCCGCCTTCACCAGCACTTCTCCGGTGTGCCTGGGGGAGACGATGGTCTTCACCGGCACCGGCGCCGGAGCCACCAGCTATGAGTGGAATTTTGGCGACGGCATCACCCAGACGACCACCTCCCCCGTCGTCAGCCACAACTATGCCGGTGACGGCACCTTTACCGTCGTCCTGACCGCCACCGGAACCTGCGGCACTGCTGTGACCCAGACCACGGTGACGGTCAATCCCCTGCCCACGGTCAACTTTACCTCCAACTCGCCCGTCTGCCTGGGCCAGACAGCGGTGTTCACCTGGTCTGCCAGCGGGGGCATCGCCGAGTTGCTGTGGGATTTTGGCGATGGCAGCACCGAGACCAATCTCAACAACCCTCAATCGCACACCTATACGGCTACCGGCACCTACACCGTGACCCTCACGGTCACGACCACCGCCGGTTGCAGTAGCTCTTACACTGACACTTTCTCCGTTGAAGACACCTACGCCAGCTTTACTCGTGCTCCTTCGGGCAGCGTTTGCACCGGAGCCACAGTACAGTTCACCGACACCAGCACCACGACTTGCTGCTCCCTCGTCAGTTGGGAGTGGAATTTTGGCGACGGCTCCCCGGTGGTGACCGACACCAACCCCAGCCACGTCTTCACCAACACCGGCACTTCACCCCTCACCCGCACAGTGACCCTGACGGTCACCAACGGGTTGGGTTGCACTGACGTGACCACCGACACGGTCACCGTCAGTCCTGTGCCCCAGGCCAGTTTCAGCCGTGACCCTGCCGGCCCTGCCTGCACCGGCCAGGTCATCACCTTCACCGACACCAGCAGTGGATCGCCCGCCTCCTGGCTGTGGAGCTTTGGTGACGGCATCACTTCCACCCAGCAGAGCCCCACCCACACCTA
>JAOZOT010000082.1 GCA_029933115.1 Anaerolineae bacterium
GTCTACGAGGGCAATCACCGCCTCCCGCCTGGCGATAAATCGCCAGGCTGAGCAGAAGATACCGCTTGAGGCTACGAGAGAATAGGCGAAGGAGAGAATGAATTTTATCGGCTTGGACCTGACCACTTCACCCACCAGGAAAACGGCTTGCGCTGTCCTGGACGCCAACCTCCATTGGCAAGCTCAGGCGCTGCTGGGCAACGATGAGGAGATCGTAGCCCTCGTTGAAACGTACCGCCCCGCTTTGGTAGCTATTGACGCCCCTCTCAGCCTGCCTCTGGGCCTCTGCTGCCTGGAAGAGACCTGCTCCTGCCGGCCTGTATCCCCCCGCAAAGGACGAGTGTGTGAGCGCCAATTGTCAGCCCTGGGCATCGGCTGCTACTACACCACCAAGCGTTCCATCATCAAAGGCATGGTCTATCGAGGCATCCGGCTCAAAGCCGAGCTGGAAAAGCAAGGACAGGCGGTCATTGAGATTTACCCCTATGCCAGCCGGCTGCGCCTCTTTGGCCCGCTACCCAAAAAGACCACCGTGGCCGGGCGTCAAGCCCTGCAAAAAAGTCTGCGACGCCTCGTCCCCTCAATCCCCTCTCCTCAGGAAGACCTCCTCTCTCATGACGCCCTCGATGCCCTCTTGGCTGCCTACACCGGCTTTCTGCATGACTGCGGTGAAACAGAAGCGTTGGGGATTCCGCCGGAAGGTCTGCTTCACATCCCTCTCGGCCGAGAGTAATCTTGTCCTCGCACTTATAAGATGCTATAATATAACTGAATTGCAAATCCAACCTTCGTTGGCTTGGTACTCTTCTGCTGAGAGGAGCTTTGCATGAAATTGAGTCGCGCCGAAGTCGAACACATCGCCGAATTGGCCAAGTTGGGGCTGACCGAGGAGGAAAAGAAAAAGTTCTGCGAGCAGCTTTCGGCCATTCTGGAATACGCCGAAGTGCTCCAGCAGTTGGACACTGAGGCCATCCCTCCCACGGCCACCGTCCTCCCCCTACAGAATGTGATGCGCCCCGATAAAGTTGCACCCTCCTTCCCGCGAGAAGACATTCTGGCCAATGCGCCCGACGTGGCGGAGGGCTGTTTCAGAGTGCGGGCCATTTTGGAATGAAAAACGATGGCTGAGACAAAAACCAGATCCCCAACCGAGGTTCTGAGACCCGAAGAAGCTCAAGCGGTCGAAGAATTCAAACAGAGACTCCTCGCCGCCCTGCCCGATCAGGTGCGAGACGTCATCCTTTTCGGTTCCAAAGCGCGGGGCGACGGACACCCTGGTTCCGATGTGGATTTGCTGGTGGTAGTGGAGCAAAGGACACCGGAAGTGGATGAGGCCATCAGTGTCATCGCTGCCGACATTCTGTTGGACAGAGGGGTGGATATCTCGGCGTTAGACTTTACCCGCAAAGAGGTCGGCGAGTGCTCGGCCATCGGCACGCCGTTCATGCGCAATGTGGCCGAAGAGGGAATCGTGTTGAAAGGAGAGGCGATTGTGGTTGGCGAAGGTGACCCATCCGCGGTAGCGCGAGGGTTTATCGAATCGGCTCATGGCCGGCTCCGTTCTGCCAGAACACTGCGTGAAATCGGCGAATACGGTAATGCTATGTCTTTGGTCTTCTACGCTTTTCTGGACGCTGCCGACGCTGCCTTGGCCGCCCGAAACATCCGCACCAAATCTCATGCCGGTACTATCTCCCTCTTTGGCCTGCATTTCGTTAACACCGGCTTGGTGGATGCCAAGTACAGCACCTGGTTCAAGCGGGCCCGCAAGTTTCGCTTGCAGGCCGACTATGAACGCAAGCGAGATTTCTCCCCCGAAGAGGTAGATGAGGCCATTGACCAGGCCACGGAATTCGTAGGGGTCGTTGAGGGTGTGCTGGCCGATTCCACCGGCGAAAGCGATGCGTGACCTCCCCGCCCATGAGCAGCGAGGAAGCACCTATGAACGACAGGTTACAACATCTGACCGAGAAAGAAAAAGCGGCTCTGAGCGATTTCCTGACACGTCTGAAGGAAGATTGCGCCGATCAGGTGCGAGACGTCATCCTTTTCGGTTCCAAAGCGCGGGGCGACGGACACCCTGGTTCCGATGTGGATTTGCTGGTGGTAGTGGAGCAAAGGACACCGGAAGTGGATGAGGCCATCAGTGTCATCGCTGCCGACATTCTGTTGGACAGAGGGGTGGATATCTCGGCGTTAGACTTTACCCGCAAAGAGGTCGGCGAGTGCTCGGCCATCGGCACGCCGTTCATGCGCAATGTGGCCGAAGAGGGAATCGTGTTGAAAGGAGAGGCGATTGTGGTTGGCGAAGGTGACCCATCCGCGGTAGCGCGAGGGTTTATCGAATCGGCTCATGGCCGGCTCCGTTCTGCCAGAACACTGCGTGAAATCGGCGAATACGGTAATGCTATGTCTTTGGTCTTCTACGCTTTTCTGGACGCTGCCGACGCTGCCTTGGCCGCCCGAAACATCCGCACCAAATCTCATGCCGGTACTATCTCCCTCTTTGGCCTGCATTTCGTTAACACCGGCTTGGTGGATGCCAAGTACAGCACCTGGTTCAAGCGGGCCCGCAAGTTTCGCTTGCAGGCCGACTATGAACGCAAGCGAGATTTCTCCCCCGAAGAGGTAGATGAGGCCATTGACCAGGCCACCGAGTTCGTCGAGACGGTAGAGAAGTTGTTACCATCGCTGCTGGAGGAATAGCTTGGAACTGTATGAACTGACTATCCACGAGGCCCACGATCTGCTCAAAAAAGGCGAGATCTCCTCGGTCGAGTTGACCCAGGCTGTCATTGACCGCATCGCGGCCGTGGACGACGACGTCAAGGCTTATATCACCTTCACCCCAGAGCTGGCTCTGAAGCAAGCCAAGGAAGCGGACCGACGAAGGGCAGCAGGGGAAGACAATCCCCTGCTGGGCATCCCCCTGGCTATCAAAGATGTCTTGTGCACCAAAGGAGTACCCACCACCTGCGGCTCCAGGATTCTGGAGCCCTTTTGCCCTCCCTACGACGCCACAGTCATGACTCACCTGGCCTCTCAGGGGGCCGTTCTCCTGGGCAAGACCAACATGGACGAGTTCGCTATGGGCTCTTCCACAGAGAACTCGGCCTACTTTGTCACCCACAACCCGTGGGACCTTTCGCGGGTGCCCGGTGGTTCCAGCGGCGGCAGCGCGGCGGCCATTGCCGCCGACGAGTGCCTGGGCGCCCTCGGCTCGGATACAGGGGGCAGCGTGCGCCAGCCGGCGGCCCTGTGCGGGGTGGTTGGTCTGAAGCCCACCTACGGGCGGGTCTCCCGCTACGGCCTGGTGGCCTTTGCCTCGTCGCTGGACCAGATTGGCCCTATTGGCAAGGACGTGACCGACTGTGCCATCCTCCTGAACGCCATCGCCCGCTATGATCCCCGCGATTCCACCTCGGTGAACGTCCCCGTCCCCGATTACACCAGGGCCTTGGTTGATGACATCAGAGGGATGCGGGTCGGCGTCCCCCAAGAGTACTTCATCGAAGGTATGCAACCTGAGGTGGAGCAGCGCGTGCGAGAGGCCATTGACAAGCTGGCCGAGTTGGGGGCAGAAGTGGCCGAGGTCTCGCTGCCCCACACCGAGTACTCGCTGCCGACCTACTATCTCATCGCTCCGGCCGAAGCTTCGGCCAACCTGGCCCGCTACGATGGGGTGAAGTACGGCCTCTCATACCAGGAGGGAGGGCTTTGGGACAACTATAAAAAGACGCGCCAGTTCGGCTTCGGGGCCGAGGTCAAACGGCGCATCATGCTGGGCACCTATGCTCTCTCGGCCGGCTATTACGACGCCTATTACCTCAAAGCCCAAAAGGTGCGCACTCTGATCAAGGGAGACTTTGACCGGGCCTTCGAGGACGTTAATGTCATCGTGGCCCCCACCTCACCAACGGTGGCTTTCAAAATCGGGGAGAAGGTAGATGACCCGTTACAGATGTATCTATCGGACATCTTCACCCTGTCGGTGAACCTGGCCGGCATCTGCGGCATTTCCATCCCTTGCGGTTTCGCCGAGGGCCTGCCGGTGGGTTTGCAGATTATGGGCAAGCCCTTCGCCGAAGAGGCCATCTTGCGCGTGGCTTACGCCTACGAGCAGGCCACGGAGTGGCACAAGAGGAGACCGACGCTGTGAATGAAGAGATATGGGAGGTCAGACTTGCTCAGGCCAAGAGAGAAGCCAGCTCGACAGAAAGGATTGATTAATGAAGGTCATCATTAACGAGAAACTCGTCAAGAGGCAGGCCGCCATAGGCAAATGGGCCAGTCTCCTCGGAATGGGGGCATTGTTGGTTGGGTTAGTTGTTTCCTATCGCCGGCCTACCTTGCTCACAATCTCTTTCGGCTGCCTCATCTCCGGCTTTGTGCTGGCCAGCATCGGCACTTATAACATGAACCGCTGGGTGAAGGAGCCACGGGCCGATCAGATATTGACCAAAGCTCTGAAGGGCTTTGACAACAAGCACCTGCTCTACCACTACACACTGCCGGCCGCGCACGTCCTTCTGGCCCCCTCCGGCCTTTTCGTTTTCACCGTAAAGGACCATCACGGCGAAATCCGGTGCGAGGGGGAAAAGTGGCATCACAAGTTCAGTTGGGGGCGACTGCTGCTTTTTTTCGGTCAGGAGGGCCTGGGCAATCCCACCAGAGAGGTGAGGGGGGAGATGGAAAGACTACGGCGCTTTCTGGACGAGAAATTGCCTGAAGCAGATGTGCCTATCGAGGGGCTCATCGTCTTCACCAACCCCAGAGCCAAATTAGAATTGATAGACCCCGCTGTGCCTGTGGTGAGCAGCAAAAAGCTGAAGGCCTTTCTACGCCAACTGAAGAGGAAGCGCATCCCGGCAGAACAACGCAAAGAATTGGCCGAAATTTTTGCAGAAGCCTGAGTCAAGCGAGCCCCTGAACCCGAAGGCTGACCATCCCCTTCGGCGTGGGATGGCCCAGTTGTCAGAGCGTGTCTGAAAATTCGGGGGGGCGCTCGTAGTAACGACTTCAGTCGTTTTTGGCCGCAGAGCACCGGTCATTAGCGACTCAAGTCGCCACTACGAGCATTTTTCAGACACGCCGTCAGAGAGGGGAGCAGACAGTTGGCCAAAACCTTTACCAGGATAGAGCTCGTCGCTTTAGCCCTCATCATACTGGTTGCAGCCTTCTTCAGATTTTACAATCTAGGCGAGATCCCCCCTGGTTTGCACTACGACGAGGCCTTTCACGGACTCGACGCCATGAACGTTCTCCAGGGAGGGGAATATCCCATCTTCTTCACGGAGAACTTTGGCCGGGAGCCTCTCTTCATCTACCTGGTCGCCATCTCCTTCTACTTGCTGGGGGTAAGTGCCTTCTCCATTCGGGTGGTCTCCGCCGTGACGGGTGTCGTCACAGTGCCGGCCCTTTACCTGCTCGCCAAGGAGACATTTTCCCAGGAGAAAGGTGGCGTTTCGCGGTACAGGGGATTGCTGGCCGCCTTTATCCTTGCCGTCTCTTATTGGCACGTCAACTTCAGCCGCGAAGGGTTCAGGGCGATTCTGGTGCCGCTCTTGGAGGTGCTGACCTTTTACTTCCTATGGCGGGGGTTCAGAAGAGAGGAGGGTGCCTCTTTTGCTTGGTCGGGGTTTTTCTTGGGCGCAAGCCTGTACACCTACCAGGTGACCAGGCTCTTGCCGCCCTTCCTGATCCTCTTTCTGGCCTATCGGTTTCTCTTGGACAAGAAGGGGTTCTGGCGAGTTTATGGGCGTGGCCTGTTGCTTCTATTCGCCGTCGCCCTCATTACCTCCGCCCCCTTGGGCTACTACTTCCTGAGACACCCCTCTGATTTCACCCTGCGCCTGGGCCAGGCTTCTGTAGTCACCCCTGGCGAAGGGTGGGATAAAGCGGCGCGCACCATCCTAGCCAACACGGCCAAATCGCTGGCCATGTTCAGCCTGCGCGGCGACGAAGACCCGCGAAATAATCTGCCCGGACGGCCAGCATTGGATGTCTTTCTCTCGGTCGGCTTTCTGCTAGGGAGCGCCCTTGCCCTGGCCAGGATAAAAAAGCCCGAACACGCTTTCCTGGTTTTCTGGCTAGGGATAATGCTCTTGTCAACGATCCTGAGCAATTATGCTCCTCACTACCGTCGGGCGATAGGAGTGACACCGGCGCTGGCCATCTTGACTGCCAACGGCATCCTCACTCTGAAAGAAGGCGCGCAGCGCCTTGTTCGACGCAAAACAGTGTTGATACAAAGGGGGATGCACTTCATCGCGTTACTGGCCATCGGCGGCGGCCTGGTGAGCAGCACTATTGACACCTACCACGATTACTTCCTGACTTGGGGTAGAGATATAGGGCTTTACTATTCCTTCGACGTGGGTCTGGTCTCGCTGGCCGAATACGCGAGCCGCCTTCCTCGCGACGAGAAGGTGTACCTTTCCCCTGTCCAGGCCCACCACCCGACCATCGTTTTCACCCTGGGGCCTGCGCAGCAAGCCCCCTTGGGGGAAAAAGGCCGGCTCAAGAGCTACGATGGTCGCCTGTGCCAGGTGCTGCCCGGCCGTTTTGATGGAGCCACAACTTATCTCATCATCGTTCACGAGGACGGGCGATCTCTGGCTCTGTTCCAAAGGCATTGGCCGCAGGGGGAGGTGGTCAGAAAATTCTTCGATTGGGAAGGTGATAGCTACGCCGTGGCCTACCGCGTTCCCCCCGGCTCAGACCCAGTCGTGAAGCCTCAGCACCCGCTGGCGGCCAACCTGGACAACAAGGCGAGGCTACTGGGTTATGACCTCGAGCCCGGCCCCTATGAGCCGGGGCAAGTGATTGGCCTGACCCTCTACTGGCAGGCTTTGACGGCTATGGAGACGGATTACACCGTGTTCACCCACCTTTTGGGGCCATACAATCCGTTAACCAACGGGCCTCTCTGGGGAGGATATGATAGTCGCCCTGGCGGTGGCACCTATCCGACCACGGTTTGGGAGGCTGGCGAAATCGTCGTTGACGAATACAAGATACCCGTTCAAGCCGACGCGCCGCCAGGAGAATACCAACTGGAAGTCGGTATGTATCATCTGGCGACCATGAAGCGGTTGCCGGTGCTAGATGACAGCGGGGCAGTCCGAGACGACAGGATTCTGCTGGGCACGTTGCAATTGATTGGGCAATCTTGACAAAGGAGGCAAAAAAGGATAGGATAGCAAAGCTTCGAGAGACCGCCGGAAGAGTGAGAAAAGCTGAGGAGAGGCGATGGTTCGGGAGGAGAAAGTTTGCTCGCGATTTTGGGAGAGGCTGGCGTGGCTCTGTACCCCGGCCGTGATGGAGATGGTAATACTCGTGGCCGTCATCGTTGTGGCGGCCATTTTCCGCTTCTATCGCATTGAAGCGGTCCCCCCTGGCTTGCAGCACGACGAAGCTTTCCAGGGCAACTTTGCTATCCGCATCCTCAACGGTGAGTGGCCCATCTTCTTCGACCTGAATGGCGGGGAAGAACCTCTCTACATGTATCTGGTAGCTATCTCCTTTCTCGCCTTTGGCCGCACCCTCTTTGCCATTCGCCTCGTTTCCATTTTCTGCGGGCTTGTTCATCTGGTTTTCAGCTATCTGTTGGCCCGGCAACTCTTTGGGCGACGGGTGGCCCTGCTGGCCACAGCGGGGCTGGCCGTCTCCTTCTGGCACATCTTTGACAGTCGGGTGGGGCTGCGCCCCATCAGCCTGCCCATGATGCAGGCCATCGGCTATTACCTTTTCTGGCTGGGCTTCCGGCGGGGCGGCAGGGGCTGGTTCTTGGGAGCCGGCCTGTTTCTGGGAGGAGCGTTCTACACCTATACCTCCGGCCCTATGGTGCTGGCCTCGTTGCTGTTTTTCGCGCTCTACCTTCTCCTCCTCCAAAAAGACCTGCTGCGTCAGCGCCGGCAGGGCATCGTTCTGACCGTGGTGGTGGCTCTGCTGGTTTTCGCGCCTGAAGCGTGGCATATAATTCGCCACCCGGCGGCCTCCACGGCCCGAGCCAGAGGACTTAGCTCCCACCTGATTGCTCTGGCCAACGGCGATCCCATTCCGGTGCTGAGGGACACCCTGGCTGTGGTCGGGATGTTTGGCTTCCGCGGTGACCCGGAGTGGCGCTACAACCTGGCCGGCCGCCCGGTCTTTGACGGCTTCAGCGCCCTGTTGTTCTACGTCGGGGTGGGCATCGCCCTGGCCAGGCTGAAGAAGCCAGAGTACGGGTTTCTCCTGACCTGGCTGCCCGTCAACCTGGCTATCAGCGCCAGCACCCCCCCGGCGCCCTCAACCTTGCGCGCCTTGGGAGCCATCACCGCCATTTACATCCTGCCTGCCCTGAGCTGGGACGCACTGTGGCGGTGGACCGTCCAACGCTGGGGACGCCCTGCCAGAGGGCTATTGACGGCCGGCATCGTTGCAGTGCTGGCTCTCAATGCCTGGTGGGTCTATCGGGACTACTTTTTCGTCTGGGCAAGCAACGAGGACGTGCGCACCATCTACCGGGCCGATCTCACCGAGGCAGCCAGATACCTGGCCGGGCAAAACCAAGAGGATACGATCTGTATATCAGCACAGTTCGCCGCCGACCTGGATCAGGAAGTTTTTTACTTTGCCCTCGGCCAGGGGCGGTCCATCAAGTGGTTCAACGGGCGCAGTGCTCTGGTCTTTCCAAGTGAGGCCCTTTCGAGCGATGTGACCTACATCTTTCCCGCCACCAGCTTGCTGGACGAGGAGATGCTGGAGCGTTTCTTCGGCCATTTGTCCCCGGTCAAGGAAGCCTTTGACCCCCAGGGGAGGCTGACCTTCCTGGTCTATCGGTTAGGGGCCTCGGAGATGAGTGCCCTTCGTTCCATCCAACCCCAACACCCCCTGACGGTCAACCTGGGTGATCAACTGGAGCTTCTGGGCTACGATCTGCCTTCGAGTGTTCAGGCTGGCCAGACGGTGCGTCTGGTGCTGTACTATTACATTCCCCACGAACTGGGAGGCAGGCGCAACTATTCCTTCTTCGCTCATCTGGTGGACAAGCGGGGCTACCTGTGGAGTCAGGATGACGCTTTCGGCTACCCAACCTCCAACTGGCACGGTGGAGACATGGTAGTGCAATGGTTGGATGTATTTGTCCCCCCTGATGCTCCTCCCCGCAACTATCGTTTCAAGGTGGGACTATACGACCAGGACAGCGGGCAGCCCTTCCCTGTCCTGGACGAGAATGGCTCGCCTGTGGCTACGGCAGTCGCACTGGAGCCCTTCACCGTCAGGAAAGCCGCCGCCCCCCCATCGGCCGCCAGCCTGGGGATTCCCAATCCTCTCCAGGCCAGAGTGGGTGACCAATTCACCTTTCTCGGCTACGACGTCAGCCAACGGGTTCTGAACCCCGGACAGAGCACCCACGTGAGCCTCTACTGGCAGACGATGACCAGGCCGGACAAAGATTATCTGGTGTCCACCTATCTGGTGGACGAGGGGGGGAAGGTCTGGCCGCAGAGCAGCCGCCAGGCTCTCGATGGAGACTATCCCACCAGCCTCTGGGAGGCGGGCCAGGTGGTGCGGGACCGCTTTGACCTGGTGGTAGACCCTGAGACCCCGCGAGCTGTGTACGAACTCAGGGTTGGACTGTATGACGAGGAAACCCAGGGCTATCTGCCCGTGGTAGTCTCGTCCGAGGAGAGCGCTTCCTCAGAGAGCATCTCTCTGGGTCAGATATTGGTGCGAGGTCGTAAGCGACAGTTCGAGGTGCCCCCCATTGAGCATCCCCTGGTAGCCTATTTTGGTGAGGTGGTGTCGCTGCTGGGCTACGACCTGGAGGAGGATGAGATCGCCCCCGGCGGGATATTATACCTGACCCTTTACTGGCAGGCGCAACAGGAGATGGATGTCAGCTACACCGTCTTTGTTCACCTCCTGGACGCGCAAAACCACATCTGGGGTCAGCGGGACAGCGTGCCCGATGGCGGTCAGTATCCAACCACAGGCTGGCTCGAAGGGGAGGTGGTCGAGGACGAATACGAGATAGCGGTGGATTCTTCCGCTCCACCTGGGGAGTATATTATTGAAGTGGGTTTGTACGATGCGACTCAGCCTGGCTACCCGCGCTTGCCTGTCATAGATGAGCAAGGCCAGATCACCGGGGATCGGGTATTGCTGGGAGAAGTGAAAATCGAGCCCTGAGGGAGGTAAAATGTCCGCAAGGAAAAGCATTTCGGCCTTCTTTCCGGCCTACAACGATGGTGGAACTATCGCCAGCATGGTCATCACGGCCCTGCTCACACTACAGGAACTGACCGATGACTACGAGGTGATCGTGGTCAACGACGGCAGCGCCGACTACACGGCCGAGGTCTTGGATGAGCTGGCGCGACGCTACGAAAAAGTGCGCGTGATCCACCATCCTCAGAATCGGGGTTATGGTGGAGCCCTGCGCACCGGCTTCGCCAGCGCGACCAAGGAACTCATCTTCTACACCGATGGAGACGCTCAGTACGACCCTCACGAGTTGCGCCTGCTTCTGCCTGAGATGAGGGAAGGGATTGACCTGGTCAACGGTTGGAAGATCGAACGTTCGGATCCGCTGCATAGGATCATTATCGGACGCATCTATCAGTACATTATAAAGTTCTTCTTCGGACTCAAGCTGAAGGACGTGGATTGCGATTTCCGGCTAATGCGCCGTTCCATCTTTGACCGGGTTCAGCTAGAATCAGACAGCGGCGTCATCTGCGTGGAGTTGATGAAAAAGATCCAAGACGCCGGCTTTGGTATGACCGAGGTGCCGGTGCATCATTTTCACCGCGCTTACGGCAAGTCGCAGTTCTTCAACTTTCGCCGCCTTTTCCGAGTTGGCATTGATTTGATGAAACTGTGGTGGAAATTGGTGCTTAAGAAGGAACACATCAAGGCCTGGGCGGCGTCTGACAGCGTGTCTGAAAAATGCTCGTAGTGGCGACTTGAGTCGCTAATGACCGGTGCTCTGCGGCCAAAAACGACTGAAGTCGTTACTACGAGCGCCGCCCCCCCGAATTTTCAGACACGCTCTGAGCAAGGGGGTGCCGCTCAAAAGGCCCGAATCCAATCCACTTGCTGAGGAACAGGGGGTAGGGAGCGGTGATACCTTTCTTCGATCTCAAACGTCAATACAGCGCAATCAAAAATGAGGTGGATGAGGTT
>JAOZOT010000511.1 GCA_029933115.1 Anaerolineae bacterium
AAGGGAGGCACGGCGCTAAAGAGGTGCTACTACCCACACTATCGCTTCTCCGAGGACCTCGATTTCACTCTCTGTGTTGGCCTGTCCCACGACGACCTGGTCAGCGCCTTCGCGGCCCTATTCCCTCAGTTGGGCCGGCGGGTGAACCTGACCCTGACGCCGCGGAGCGCGGAACAGAGCATCTTTGAGAGCACGACGCTGCTCGTCAACTATGTGGGGCCACTGAGAGCACGCCTCGGATCGCGGCACCTGAAGGTGGACATCACCCGGGGGGAACTGCTGCTGTACCCGCCGACCGAGCGGCCGCTGCAAGCACCCTACAGCGACTACCCGACGGGTATCACATTGCCTACCTACACATTGGAGGAAATCCTGACCGAGAAACTGTGTGCCCTGATGGGACGTACCGAACCTCGTGACCTGTACGATGTCTATTGGCTGTTCGAGTGGGGCGACGTGGACCTGAGCTTCTTACCGGTCAACTTCGCTGCCAAATGCCGGCACAAAGGGCAGGATCCGGAGTAGCTCGATGAAGTCCTGACAGGCAAGGTGGGGACCTTCGACAGGCTGTGGATATCTCGCCTGGCAGTGCAGGTGCCGGACCTGCCTCACTTGAACGAGGTCCTGCGCACCGTGCGACGGCACTTGCGGGGTCTGGGATTGATCTAGGGGGCAGTTCGAGAGATGACCACACTCTCTCACATCACCACTTCCGGCGGCTTGATCTCCGCCGCCTTCATCGAGAACATCCGCGAGGCGGGCTCCCGCCAGCGCGGGATCGAGCCGGCGTCGTTTGCCCTGCCCTGAGCCGGAAGCGACATCGCCAAGCAACCACACCGGGGAGCGAAACGACAAGCCAAGCTGCACCTCATCCGATTTGCCGACGATTACGTGGCCACGGGGAGTAGCAAGGCGTTGTTGGGAGAAGGCATCGAACCCGGGGTCGTGGAGTTTCTAGGCGGGCGGGGATTGGAAGCGTCAGCGGAAAACGATGAAGCTGACGGGCAACGAAGGAGGTTTCGACTTCCCGGGGCAGAACGTTCGCGGGTACAAGGGGGAGCTCCTGATCAAGCCAACGAAACGGAGGGTCAAGGAGTTCCCGGCGAAGGTGCGGGCCATCATAGGAGAATCAATGTGCATCGGGCGGGCACTTGATAAGGCAGCTCAACTCGGTCATCCGAGGCTGGGCCAACTATCACCGCCACGTGGTCGGCAAGAAGATATTTGAGAAGGTAGACCACGAGATCTTCCGGGCCCTCTGGCGCCGGGCGAAACGGCGACGTTGTAGGAAAAGCGCCAGGTGGGTCAGGAACAAGTACTTTGGCCGCTACCGGGTCTTCCACGGAGAAGTGTCCGACGAGGATGGAAACCGGAGAGGAGTCTGCATTTTCAGGGCAAAGTCCCTATCAAGAGACACGTCAAAGTGAGAGCGGCAGCGAATCCCTATGACCCCAAGTGGGAACAATACTTCGAGAAGCGAGTCCAGGCCAAAATGGCCGATCGCTTGCAAGGCAAGCGGAGGCTATTATACTTGTGGCAGGCCCGGAATGGGGTATGTCCGGTATGTCAGGAGAAGCCGACCAAAGAGACGGATTGGGAGCAGGATCACATTGAGCCACGTGTCGAAGGCGACTCGGATACGGCGGACAACCCGGTTCTTCTGCATCCCACCTGTCACAGACAAGTTCACAGCCTTGGTTTGACCGTTCTATGGCCGCGTTCTACCAAGGGGCGTTAGTAGCGGCTTGAGCCGTGTGCGTTGAAAGGCGCAAGCACGGTTCTTAGGGGGCGGGGCGGCGGCGACGCCGCCCTGCTACCCGACCAACTTGATGATAAATCACAGACTTGAGGAAGGTGATATGGGTACTACGATAGCACGAATGACAAAAGCCGAATTCAAAGAGATGCTCGAGGACATTATTGAGCAGAAGTTAATAGAATTACTCGGCGACCCTGATGAAGGCCTTCTGATCAGAAAGTCAGTACGTGAGAGGCTATTGCGTCAGAAACAAGCTGTGGCCATGGGGGAACGCGGTGAACCCTTTGAGGAAGTAGTGCAACGGCTTGGTCTAGGGTAAGGATTATGTGCCATGTTCGCATTCTGGATTCGGCCATCCGTGAATTGGCACGGTTGGACAAGCCTGTTGGCCATCGCATTGTGGAGCGCATCAATTGGCCGGCCCTTCACATTGATGAGATTAGGCTTGAGCCGTTGAGAGGGGAGCCGGCGGGTCTTTACAAGCTTCGTGTGGGTGATTACCGGGTTATTTACGAAATCCTTCACGAGGAACGAACAATAGTGAGATTCACGCTATTGGTCATCGTCGAGAGGTTTACCGGAGGCGGTAGAATCCTTTTTGACTTGAAAGATTGCCTAACCCCTCGCTCCGGCCGACTGCTCCCTCGGCGGCTTCGGTCGCTGCGGCCGAGCTCGGCCGTTGGGCCGCCACGTTGCATAAGCGCATCTTGAAAAACACAGTTATTCACCAACACCGAGGAGGTAAGTAATGGACGTCAAGATGAACGGCGAGATATCAAACTACTATGAGTTCCGCCTACAGGATTTCCATCGCTTTAAGCCAGTCGCCTTTGGTGCGATATTAGCCTTGGGGGGAATACTCCTCTTCACGGCTTTGCTGGATTTGCCCGGACATCCCACCGATCCCGGTTTTGCTTGGTTTGCCGTCTGGGTAATGCTTGAGCTGAGTACAACGACTGCGGGCATATACTTGCTGGCATCCGGAACGTGGCGATGTGTCCCGATTAATGCTCGAAGAGGGGCGATAATCGGTCTTCTTACTATTGCCTGGCTTGGAGCACTTGAATTTGTCGCCTGGGTGTACCTGGGTGGCGCAGATGATAGCTTTGTGTTCCGCGGCTTCCTGGTTGTAACGGTGCTAGGAG
>JAOZOT010000512.1 GCA_029933115.1 Anaerolineae bacterium
GGTCATTAGCGACTCAAGTCGCCACTACGAGCATTTTTCAGACACGCTGTCAACGCGGGGACTTCAGCACCTCAGAGACGCCCTGAAGGGCGCACTACGAACCTCAATTGCCGAAAACAACCGAAGTCCGAGTTGAGGGAGAGCGAGGCAGGGGAGAACCCCCACAGGCCGCCCGACGAGCCCACCCCGCTATGGTTTGCACAACGTATATTATACAAAGCTTATTCTAACACCATTGGGAGTCTATGTCAAGCTCCGGCGAAGCGCAAAACCGCTTCCTCCAACTCATCACACCGTCACTCTGAACCCAGCTCTTTGCTCAAACGCACTCTGGGCGATCCTCCTCACGCTGCTGTATTCACGTGAATACACTCTCACACGCCAGAGTCTCCCCCTACCCCAAGAGGCGATCTTTTCCTGCTGGAATTATGTCAAATCAGGGGATCTCAATCCCACTCCCACAGGTTTGGACGTTCTTTGGTCACAAAAATGCGCCTCGATCGGATTATGCCCCACCCGGAAATCCTCTGAAATTCTGGGCCTGGCCGAGAGCAATGTCCTCGGCCAGCCGGGTGTAATCTGGAAACAAATTTACGGGGGGGTTATACCAAGCGTTACTCCAAGGGTTGTGCAGCCGGCTATAGAGGGAGCGAGTTGAGGGTAGAAGATAGCACTATTACTATGCGAAGCAAGGGCCCTCCCCACTGCGTATTATGTCAAGTATGACATGTGCACAAGAAGAGAACCCCTTTGATTTTCGGACGGCGGCTTCACCGCCGCCTAAAACTCCAGTTCCCTCCCCACAGGAGCATCTCCCAAAAGTCGCTCTGAAAGACAAAGAGCCTTGCTAAAAGCAAGGCCCCATATCGGCCGGCCTACCCGCCGCCGGGACACACCCACCCCGAGCATTCCCAGCCAGGCAAGGCCGTCCTGCCCTATTATAGCACAAAAGCAGGTCTCCTGTCGAGGGGAAAACAAGGATTTTAACCTTAAAATTTTCGCCCCCTCCCCCATCACCGCATCTCAAAAGCATAAAGTAACCGTCAGCCAAGCGTAGGCTGGTCGTCCAGCAAAGCCCCAGCCTATGTGGTATACTATGGGCGCACGTTCAGGCACGGCTTCCCCGAAAAAGGTCCTGTTCGTTCATCCTGGCGCTGCCGGCCAAAGCAACCGGGCTGCTGGCCACCAGCGCAGGTCAGTGGGGCCCGTGCCGTCTAACAACTCTCCTCCTTACCCGAGGGCCGGGGTCAAGAGTCCCCGGCCCTTTGCCTTTACACGCCTGGAGGACCAGGCCCGGCAACTCCAACAGCACCAGGCCCGACCAGGCTCAACAGGCCACAGCTCTTACTCCCAATGCAGCGCCTCAGAAACGCGCTGCAGCTACTAATCAACCGCTCTTGAAACCCAAGTCAATCCCCGCCTCAGCAGCGAGTTCCTTCAGGATGCTGACAAACAACGCCCCCAGGTTAGCTTCACCATCGGCCTCGCCGATGTCCACAGCCTCGCTGACAGCCTGCAGAAAGATGTCCAGATGATCGGGATAAAGCACCAGCAGCACTTTGTAAAGCATGGCCGTGGAATGATAGTCGTCGAGGATCCCCTCAGCCATGTCTACCACCGGCCTCAACGCCTTGCGGATCCGTCTCCTACCTGTTAGGCTCCGATCCAGTTTCTCAGCGATGTACGTTGTTAGTTGTTTAACGTTCCTGGCAGATTTTGTGACTTCACGGTTTTGTAAAGTCGTATTTTCCGACGCCACGTTTTCCTGTGAAGTCGGCCATGCTGACTTTACGGTGGAGCGTGAAGTGACCTTTTCAGACTTGACGCCTTCTGGAGGTAAAGTCATTTTTTGCGACTTTACGGGAGCGTAATAATCCCCTCTTTGAGGGCTTTGTGCGATCAGGGGCCGGTCGGCCGGCACCAAAGGGTCTTCCATCAGGATCTCCAGTACAAAGCCCTGGCGACGGGTGACGCCGTCCTGGTGGACGTAGGCGTACTTCAGGCGGGGGATAAAGTACCCCAGATAGGCTATTTCCTCACCGGGTGGCGGGACGAGACGATGCCAGGGTCTTTGGTCGGGGATGGGTTCGTGGGCCAGCCACTGGCCGATGGTGCGCCGGTCCACGCCGAGGAGGTCGGCCAGCTCCTTCCAGGTGGTGGTGAGCCACTTGGTGCCGTCCGGGCGGCGGGGGGAGTGGACGCACAGGCAGCGGAGGACTTGGACCAAAGTCCAGCGTTGCACGCCCAGAAGGGGCAGCCACTTTTGAACGGAGTAGAGGGAAGTAGCCACGTTGAGCTCGGGGCGGATGATGGCCGAGGCGGCGGTGGTATAAAGTGGTTCGAGGGCTAGTCCCCCTTCCATCTCTCCCCCGGATGCGGGAGGGACGGAGGGGAGAGCTGTGGGGTGCTGCTTCTGCGGTTCGGCCGGGTTCGCTGTGTTCTCTTCCAGCACGGCGAATTCAACCTGTACCGGGTGGCCGATGATGCCCACCAGTATCCGCTCTACGGTGGCCAGGAGGCGGTCCTCCAACCAGTCCTTGGCCCGGGCGTTTGGGACCCCGACGACGAAAATCCCGCCTTCATGGGAGAGGGCTCGCGTATTTTTGACCCAGGTGTCGAAAGTGGCTTTCGTCATCTGGAGGTGGAGTTCTCTCAGGGCTGCTTGCCAGATTTGATTGGCCGTCATCGCTTTCAAGCCATGTCCTGGGACGTAGTCTCCCGCTTACATTGAACCGCAATTGGATCCACTGAGACTGTTGACGGTAGCTCTGCACTCAATCGTGGTTGGGCAGGCTGCCCCACTCCGAAGGCGCAGGAGAGAAAAATTTATGGTTTTTTGGGCGGCGGCTTCGCCGCCCAAAAAACACCCTATTTTCCCTCTTCTGTGTGGGAACATGCCCC
>JAOZOT010000083.1:0-2693 GCA_029933115.1 Anaerolineae bacterium
CTCCACTCAATGCTAGTGCCTCATTTTAATTGACTTTGCCCATTTCGTCAAGTCTGGGGAACTTTTCCTACAAATCCTGAAACCCCCACTAATCCCATTCTACAAACCTTAAAAATGTCCCAAAACCCTTGACAACGACACGAAGGTGTGCTACTATATTTTATTAAGAGTTATTCATAAGCCCTGTCAACACTTTATGTAAAATCTGAGGGCTTGTGAGCTTGCATTGGATAGATTGCCCCACCTCAGGGGTACACATAAAATTTTTAAAGGAAACAAGAGGTGACTCTCAAGATGTATCCACGAACTGAAATACTGTTCCCTCATCGAAGCATTTCGGCTTTGAAAGGGTTAAGGGATGGCCAATGGCAAGAGCTAGTTGAGCGTGTTGCTGCATTACCAGAAACTCACGAAGATAGTCTGGCTTTCTCCCTGATGATGATCAAGCTGTGCGACTGCATGAACTGCGACCTTGGTAGCTACAAAGCCTCGTTGGGTTGTTCAACCTGTGCCAGGCGAGCCATCAGCGCCCTCAAGGGCTCAGACGCAATCCTGATGCGCTATTTCGAGAAGGCAAAGGAAGAAGTCCTGGCTTACCTGGAAAGCATTGGCATGAAAAAGGAGAAAGCCGCCTGAGGTACCACTGCACGCGGAGACCGTTGAGAAGTGTAATGCTCTTGCCAACACCTCCTCAACCCCCCAAAAAGAATAGCAACAATGGACAAGGCAACCTCAAATGGTTGCCTTGTCTGCTACTATGGGGCTTGCGCACCAGGTTTCGCTGCGCAAGCCTCTATGGCGACGGCGCGAGCCCTTGTCGAGCGCCAAGTATGGCCGCGAACTCGCTCAATACCATGGCCGTGGCCCCCCAGACTTTGTGCTCGCCTATCTGATAAAAGGGCACCCGAGTGGTGGTACCATACAATATCCATTCTTCCTCCTGCCTTATGGCTGGGTCCAGCAGAGTCAGCAGGGGCACCTCCAACACCTCAGCCACTTCGAGCGGGTCAGGGACAAAGGTTGGGCAGTCGGGCCGCGTGCCCACATAGGGGGTAATGTAATAGTCGCTGGGAAAGATATAGAGCGGCGTCAACACACCCAGAATTTCTACGCTTCGAGGGTCCACACCCAACTCCTCGTGAGTTTCACGCAGCGCCGTCCACTCCAACGGTTCATCGCCCTCACGCGCGCCCCCGGGCAGCGAAATCTGTCCCTTGTGGTCCCCCAGCGTCTCAGTACGGCGGGTCAGGGGGAAATGAAGACGACCGTCTTTGGGATAGAGGAGGATGAGAACACCTCCCTCCCTGGGCCGGTGTCCCGGCGGGCGGGCCTCAAGGTCGGGGCGTGGTCGAGTAGCCATACGCATCTGGGCCGCACGGCCGGGCAAAGGGCGGCGCAAAGCCTGCCGAATAGCAGCCAGACTTGGCTCATGGACCATGCTCCCTCCCCTTATCATCTATCCCCTCCCCTACAGGGTGACTACGAGGGCCCGCCCTTTTTGAGCGAATCCTACAACCCTATTTTACGCCCTTTTGCTCACTTTGACAAGAGCAGCCCCCCCAGAGGAAACAAATAAGCGCGGAGGGTCACAGCGAATCCCCCGCGCTTTTTGGGCAAAGACCGTTGCCTTGCGTTTCGGTGACGCTTCACCGCCTGCCAGAGCACCACATGACTCTTTACTCGTCGCCGTGTCTGCCCTCCCCCTGCAATAGAGTCAGGAGCACCAGGACAGCACTGCTTGCTACAATGAACAGCCCAATGAGGGAAAGCAACGGGCTCGGATGACCTCCTGTCTCCGGCAGCACAGCCACAGTCACGACCTCTAGAGTCGGCGTAGGTGTCACCGGCACAATGGGAGGAGTCGCCGTCGGTGCGGGTGGTGGCGGCCCCTCCCCTCCACCCTCTTCACCAGGCACCTCCACCGATGCCGTGTCTCGAGCGTAGCCACCCCCATCACAACTCACCACAGCCTGATTGGTCATCTGGGTCCCAGGTGGGGTCCCCGACCTGATGCGGGTCCTGATAGTGACGGTCACCACTTCGGTCCCATAGGGCCCCAGGGTGCCAATGTAGACCACGACAGTATTGTCCGCGATAGATTGCACCACACCTTTGGTGGTGGTCGCAGCGAGAACCTCCAAGAAAGTGGGAACTGTATCAGTGACCCAGACGTTGTGAGCCAGGGCGATGCCCTGATTGCGCACGGTGAGGGTGAAAGTGACTTCTTGACCTGGATGGCCATAAGGAGGCTCAGCGATCTTGCCTATCACCGGGTCTACCAATCTAACGTCAGGGAAGGGGTTGTGCTCTTCGTCACTCCGCGGCTCAGTTTGATCGCTATCTATAGTGGCCGTGTTGGTGATGCCCGAGGTGTGCAACTGCTGCACAATGACAGGCGGCTGGGTGGACGTGACCGCCGTGGGTGTGATGGTCGCTTTTGGAACGATCGTTGGCGTAGCCGTCGGTAGGGTCGTGGGAGACGCCGTCGGTTCAGCGGTCACAGTGAGAGTCACCGTGGGGCTGATGACCACCGCCGGCGAAGCTATCGAGGTAGCTGTAGGGCTCGCCGTCCCCGTCGGCGTAGCGGTGGACGGCTCCACCGAGGTGGGTGTCGCCGTCAGGGTAGCTGTTGCTTCCTGAGCCGGCGCTTCGGTGGCCGTCGCTTCCCCCACCGGGGTTTCCGTGGGCACCTC
>JAOZOT010000083.1:2793-11112 GCA_029933115.1 Anaerolineae bacterium
GTCTCGGTGGGTACCTCGGTTGAGGTCGCCGTGGGCGTCAGGACCGCCGTCGGCGTTGTCACCTCGGTGGGTGTTGGCGAAGCCTCCTGGGCCAGAGGGGCCCCTCCCACAGCCAGCAACGGTCCGCTCAACGCGACGACGATACCCGATGGACCATAGCTTGCTCCCGCCGGACTCGCCATCCAGCCCCCAGGCTGCGGATTACCAATCTGCCACGAGCGAGAAGACAAGTCGCCGAGGACGCCCAGCCACGACCCGGCAGCCGGGATCAGGCTGCTACCAGCTTCCGGCGTAGCCGTTTCTACTGTCGGCTCAGTTGGCGCCTCCGTAGCCGTCGGCTTCCCTGTAGGACTCGTTGTGGCCGTCGGCACCGTGGTGGCTGTCGGCCCTTCCGTCGGGTTCGGCGCGCCGGTCGGCATCTCAGTCTCGGTCGGCACCGGCACAGGCGCCTCTGTAGCCGTGAGTTCTTCAGTGGGCAACCAGGTGGCAGTGTCCGTCGGCGTGACCTCGGGGAGCGGAGCAGCCGTAGGCACTTCGGTAGCCGTCGGCATCGGAATCGGCGTAGCCGTGGCTTCCATAGTTGGTATGGCCGTCGCTGTGGGAACTGTGGGCGTCACGGTAACTGTCGGTACCACCGTCGCCGTAGGCGTAGAAGTCGGTGTCATTGTAGGTGTGAGCACCGGCGTCACCGCACCGGCCTCCATCCACCCTTCCCCGGTGAAGACCCACAGTGCGCCGGCGTCCACAATGGTCATACTGATCTGCACGCTGAACTGCACACAATAGGTAGAGCTGGGGGCCAGCGTACCTATCAACCAACGCAGACCTTTCACCTGGCTGGCCGGCACAGGCTCAACGCCGACCCAGGTGGTGCCGGTGTACCACTGGAGCGTCTCGCCGCTGGGTGCGGTAGCACTGCCGGCGATGTAGGTCGTGTTGGCCGGGATCATGTCAGTGATGACCACGTTGGTAGCCGGGATGCTGCCGCTATTGGAGTAACAGATGGTGTAAGTAATCGTATCGCCTGGACAGACGCACTCAGAAGTAACGCATGGGCAATTGACCGGATCGGTCCGTTCCACCTCGCTGCTCTTGGCCAGATTCAAAGCCGGAGCCTGAGTGGTGACAGATTCATCGTCATCGTCGGTCATCCCTTCGTCGTCAAAGATGAAAGCGGTGTTGGGGATAACAGTGTTGTCCGGGATGACAAGATTCGCCTGCACCACCAGGGTCACCACACCGGTAGCCGGGTTCGGGAACAAGGGGCTGGGGTCTATATCGCCCAGTTCCCAGGTCACCACACCGGTGCCGCCTACCGGCGGCGTGGTACGGGTGATGCCACCTGTAGCTGTGTAGAAAGTGGTATAGGCAGGTATAGCGTCGGTGATAGTCACATTAGGGGCGAGCTCTGTGCCTATCACAGCGTAGGCCAGAGTGTAGGTCACCAAACCGCCGGGGGTAACAGTGGCTGAGGAAGCAGTCTTGGTGATCTGCAAGACGTGGTTGAGCACGCGCACAGGGACATCGTCGGTATCGGTCACCACCCTGCCCTCAGTATCCGTCCCAGAGGCGTCCACAGTGTTGGTATAGCTGCCGGCTGTACCGGTCACCGTGGCCTGGAAGGTGATAACGATGACCTCACCGGGGTTCATCACCCCTGCGCCGGTCACGTCGTTCCAGACCAGCCGTTGGCCGACGATGCTATCGGGCTCGTCCGGCACACCGTTCACCCGGGCCTGATCGGCGTAGCTGAGGCCGGTCTCCAGGGTGTCGGTGACCTGCACCGGATCGAGGATGACGTTGCCGGTGTTGGTCAGAGTCAGAGTATAGGTGATGGTAGCCGGCGGGGCCACCTGAGCGGAACTGACAGCCTTGTGAACTTCGAGAGCCGGATTAGTGCCCACGATGACATCCTCGTCATCCCGGTCGTCCAGGTCAGTATCGTCGGGCACGTGGTCGCTGTTGTCGGTGGGCACGGTATTGCTCAGCTCGTCCACGGCATCAATGGCACCGGCATAGTTGGTATGGGTGCCGGTGATGACCGCGCCGGTGACGCTGACCTGGAAGGTGAGGGTGATAACCTCTCCCACCGGAGTGCCGCCGGCCAAAGTGCGGGTGATGTACCAGGTCAGTTGAGGGCCGGTAGGATTGGGGACACCCACCGGGTCACCGATAGCGAGGCCATTGAGCCGACTGCTGCCGGCGATGTACTCAAAGCCCGGTGAGGGCAAAGTATCGCTGATGTTGACGTTGTAGGCCGTGCCGCTGCCCACGTTCTGCACGGTGACGGTGAAGGTGATGACGTCACCTGGGGCAACGGTGTTATCGTTGACCGTCTTGTTCACCACCAGAGCCGGCACCTGGACGGTGGTAGTGACGACGTTGGAGTCAACCGGCCCGCCCGGGTTGCTGCCGTAGTCAAAGGTAGCGACGTTGGTAATCTGCGCCCCGTCGGTTACGGTGATCAGGTCTCGCACGGTGGCAGTGATGACCACGATTTGCTGAGTAAAGGTGGGGATACTGGTCCAGGTCATGGTGACCAGTTGGCCGCTGTAGAAAGCGTTGCTGACCGCATCAATCCGTAGGCGGCTATCCACACTATCGGTAAAGACGACGTTGTAGAGCATCGCCCCTACAATTGGATCGGGCACGGCGATAGTGAAGACAACCTGTGAGCCAATAGTGACCGTCGGCGGAGTGACTCCTTTGCGCAGACTGGCCAGCGGCGTGTGGAGGGTGGTGGTATCGGTGATGGGGCCGTAGTCACGCTCTTGGCCGGGCCACGGCTCGCCGGCCAGGCTGCTCCAGGACACCTGCGCCTGGTTGCTCAGGTCAATACCGGCCAACACGTCAGAGTCCACACGGACGGTGTAGGTCAACAGCAACGTGCCGCCCGGTGGAATGGCGACTGTGGCGGGCAGGGTGACGGTAAAGATGCCGGTGGCGCCGTTGTATCCGCTGCTGTAGCCGCCGACAGGAGAGCCGTTGATGGTCAGGCTCAGGATAGTGGGCGGCACATGGCGCATCCCAGCCGGGAGAGTGTCGGTAATGGCAACGTCATAGGCGTCGCTGACACCGGCGCCGGTGGCATTGGTGACCTGGATGGTGTAGGTCACGATGTCGCCTGCTTCGACGGTGCTGCTGGTGGGCGGGTTGCTGGATTTGACCAAGGTCAAGGCCGGTTCGACTATGTCCACATCTGCCGTATCAGTGTAGACGTAATCCTGGCCGTCGTCAGTATAGGTCATGCGCAAGTCATTGGTCAGGCGCACGCCGCCCTGGTTGGATGAGACGTCTTGGATGACAGCAGTGACAAGGCCGTTGATTTGCACTGTGCCCGAGAGGTCGCCCAGCACCCAGACCACATCGCCGCCGGCCAGCCAGCCAGGAGTGATAGTGGGCGTGGTAGAGACGACGGTGGTTCCGCCTCCCACATCGCCGTCGTAAGTGTATGTCAGCACCGAGGAAACGTAACCCAGACCCGCCGGCAGGGTATCGGTCAGGGTCAATTCCTCATAAACGCCATCCAAGTCGGACAGCAAGGCCGTGAGAGTGAAGACGACCAGGCTGCCGATAGTGTCGGTTTGAATCGCCGGCCCCTTGCCAAACTGCTCCAGAAGCGTGACATAAGCCACATCGTCACCGGTGGCATAAGTACAGCCCACAGCGCAGACTCCACCGGCCTCAACGCTGTCGGTCTGGACGCCGCCGGCCGCCACAGTTGCTGTAACCTGGGCTGTCCAAGCTCCGCCGTTGGCGGCGATGGGTGCGGCCAGCACCCAGGTGATGACGTTGCCGGCGATGGTCGGGTTCTCGCCGCCGGAGCCAACCGACGCGCCCCAATCGCTAAAGCCAGAGCTGACGACATCAGTTACGACAACGCCTGGCGCTTCACCGTCGCCGGTGTTGCGCACGGTGATCGTCCAGGTGACCACCTGGCCTGCGTCGGCCACCTGGGTAGCCGGTGTCTTCTCCACCTCCAACGTAGGAGCAGCCACAGAGACGCTGGCGCTGGCAGTGGCGGTGTAAGGACCGGTGGTGACGCAGGAGGAAGCGTCATCGTACAACATGTCCACCACGTTGTTCCCACCGACAGGTACCTGGCAACTCCCGCCGGAACTGCTATTGCGCACACGGAAGACCAGAGTAGTCACGCCGGTGGGCAAAGTGATGGTTCCCCAGGCCCAGACGGCGGGGTTGTCTCCAGAAGCGGGGTAAGCGCTGGGAGCAGTGCTGGCATAAACGGTCTCACTGTAGACAAAGCCGGCCGGTAGTGTGTCGGTCAAAACCACGTTGTAGGCCGGTGGGCCACTGTTGGTCAGAGTGAGGGTGATCAGGCCGCCACATTGGTGCAAGGTGGCCGGCGGGAGGTCGGTAGTCAGCGAGATGTCATCAAAGGCCGGCCGCGTGCGCAGAGCGGCCTGAGCCGTCTCCTGCCGGTGACAGCCGGTCTCCGGGCAACCCCAGGTGGCGGTGAAGACGTTGGTCGTGTCGGCGACTGTGCATTCGCTCACATCCACTGTGGCAGTAATGCGAGCCGACCAGGTGTCGGTGAGCGTGCCTACGTTCCAGGTGACAACCTGGCCGCTCTGGAAATCGGGCGGCGGGCTGGCCCCGACATAGGTTAGATTAGAGGGGAGGACGTCGGTGACGACGGTGAGAATAGCCGGGGTGTCGCTGTTGTTAGTCAAGGTGATAGCCCACTGCACCGTCTCACCCGGTTCGGCGGAGACCAGATCACTCCAAGCAGAGCCGGTGGTCAGGTTGCGGCCCTGCTTCTGGGCGACCACCTCCGGCGGGGCGGCGGGCATGGCAAAGTGGCTGGCGGTGCTGACACGTGGGTCACCGCACACATCCCGATAGCTGGCCTGGATGGTGATATTGCCACCGTCGAAATTGCAGTTAGCGTAGACATCGAAGCGGACCCAAACCGTCTCGTGGGGATAGAGTCGGGCCAGAGCAGTGATCTCGCCGGAACTCCACACCAACGGACCATCTGGTGCGCCGGAGGGCTCCCCCCCACTCACCCAGCCGGTGGCCGGTGGCGTGGCTTCCGTGCCGGTGACGTAGATGGTGCTGCCGGTGATGTAGATCATCCCGGCCGGCAATGTCTCCGTGATGGTGGCCGAGTAGACACTGAGCAGCCCGGCGTTGCGCACCGTGGCGGTGATGGTGCGCGTGAAGCAGGTCCGCAGCGGCGTCAGAGCGTTGTTGGTATTGAGCAACACCGTTGATGGCAGCTCCACCACCGAGGTCACCGGCCCGCTGCTCATACAAATCTGGCTCTGACAACCCTGCACGCCGGCAAAGTCATTGGTCAGGTCATCGCAACCGATGATTTGGGCCACGTATTTAATGGAGTACTTCTCGCCGGGCAAGACAGTCAGCCCAGTCCAGGTGACCAGATTGGTAGAAGTGATGAGCGTTACGTCGGCAGCCGAGCCCATTGTGGAGGTGATAGTGGAGGTGAGATAGCGCAGGTCAGAGCCCAGCGCATCGGTCAAAGTAACACCGTAGGCTATCCCTGACCCGGAATTGATGGCCGTCAAAGTCCAGGTGACCACATCGCCAGAGGCGTAGATGATCTCCGGGAACTTGTAAAGCACAGGGTTAGCAGCCAGCACCCACGGCGAGCGGCTGGCGGTGGCGGAGCAGGTATCATCGTAGGCGTCGTCGTCGTGGCAGAGGTTGTCATAGTAAGCGGTAGCTTGCAGCGGACCGGTGGCGTGGCAACGGCGCTGGACGCGCAGGCGCACCGTCGCCGTCGTAGCCGTGGTGAAAGCGTCGGAATAGTACCAGGTGTAACTGATAGAGCCGGTAGTGGTGAAAACCGGCGTAGCGCCACCAAAGCCCAGCACTTCAATGATAGCATAGTCAGCAACAGGGAAAGTAAGGCGTGCGTCATAAGCCGGGGTGGCACCCACACGGCTGAGGGTCACAGTGGGGCTATAGACTCCACAGGCAGAGACAATGGGTGGCACACCGCTGATGTCCACCGTCATGTGGGGCTCCACCACCTCGACCCAGACCCCTTCCTCAAAGATGCCATCGTCGCATTGGGGATCGCCAGGGCAAATCCCGTTGCCCGTCACCCCGATGTTGAGATAAGACCAGTCGTAAAACGTAGCATCGGCGCACGGGGTGAAATCGTCCACCGCTGCCTGGAAAGTGATGACCATCGTCGCTCCGGGCACAGTGATACCGCAGGTGGGAGAGATGTTGGAAATCACCAAGGGCCGTCCACCGACCGCACTCTCGGAGAAGACAGCGGTACAGGTGAAGCCGCCGTTGTAGAGGAGGATGCCTGCGCTGCCGGGGACATAAGTCTGGTTGAGCAGGGTATCAGTGTAAACCATCCCCTGCCAGGTGGGGGTGATGGTGAAAGATGACCCAAAGATATAGGTGCTGGTGTAAGTGCGGGTGGTACAGGCCTCGGCGCTGACAGGGGAAACCTGTTTGCTGTGGGAATCGAGAATCTCCTCGCACTGGATGGCGGTCACCTCGCTGTCGGATGAGGTGACGGTGCAACTCTGGCAGTCGGCCGCCGAAGCTTGCAGGACATTGGTAGCCAATTCGCCGCAGCAGGCACACAAGGTAGGGCAGGCAGCAGCTTCGGGCTGGAAGGAGATCTGAGCGCTCCAGGTGGTATCGGTAGTACTCCAGGTGATGGTGATGTTGCCGGCGGCATCGCTGATGACTGTGCCGCCAGCAGTGTTCAGCGGCGTGAAGCTGACGCAACCGGGCTGGAAGGTATCGGTGATATAGATGGTACCGGTGACGTTGGAGGCAACTACGTCCAATGTGTAAGTGATGATCTCGTTGGCATAGATTTCATTGCCCGCCGGACCAGATTTACTCACATTAAGCGAGGGAGTGGCGCCGCTGACAGCCCAGCTACCGCTTTTCACCGGCAGGTGAAAGAGGTTGCTACACTCGTCATAATAAGTAGGCCAATATGTGAGCGATCCTCCTCTCCCCACTCCGCAGGAGGGGTCAGGCAGAGAGAGGGTGAAGGTAAGGGCATACGACTGGCCGGCCGGGATGTCAGGCAGGTAGAACGCGCCACCGCTGTACGGAGCAGAGGAGGCAGTGACGACAAGTGGGCTAAAGTCCACAGCGATAGTGGGGGTGTAGGCGGTGCCATCGCCCGAGTTCGTCACCGTCATCAGGTAAGTAGCCTGGCCGGTGCAATAGTCAATGCTGATAGAAGGCGGGGTATAGTCCAGCAGCGGTTCCCGCATCTCCAGGTCTACACTGGCCCGGGTGGTGTGGATCTGACAGATCTGACCAGGGCAGCCCCAGGTAGCGACGACGTGGTTATCCAAGCCAGAACAGGAGACGACCTCAGCGGCGATGGTGAAGGTGCGCGTCTCACCTACCGGGATGGAAATATAATAAGTAGAAGTGATGCCACCCACGTATCGTAACCCGCTCCCCAGCGTATCGGTGACGCTGACGTTGGAGACTGTGCCATAGCCGGTATTCTCGACCAACACAGTCCAGGTGACCACATCGCCAATACGAGCCGAGACAACAGATGGCTCTTTGCGCAGGGTTATAGCGCCAGGGTTGACGACAAAGTCGGTGTAGATGGGGCCGATGGTGGGGCCACCATCCTGGCTGACGGTGGTCACATTCTGCCCAGAGACGGCGTTGCAGCCAGCGGTGAAGGAGGCATAGACAGTGACCGTTTCACCGGCGGCGATATCTCCCACATCGCTGACCACCTGGGAGGGACTGAAGTCGCCAGGCATGGTACTGGTGACGACGACACCGTGGGTCGTCGTGACGTCATTGTTGACAATAACAATGGTGTAGAGCACTGTCTGGCAGTTCTCGATGGCGTCAGGGCCGGAGACGGTGACATCGTTCTGGGAGATAGTGTTGGCCGGTCGAGATGGGGGAGCCGGTGGAGGAGCTGCCAATGGGGGGGCAGAAAAGCCAAAGGGTAGAGCTATGGTCTGGCCTGCACTTTCCGCTCGAGGATCGGGCTCGCCTGGTAAAGCGGCCTCTGATTTTGATGAGGAAACCGGGGGAGCATACGATTCCAAACTCGGAGGATCGGAGAGGTACGGCCAAAAGCCAGAGTCCACCTCGCGATAGGGAGGAGGTGGCTTCGGGCGCACTACTACCTCCCCTCCCACGGAGGGCTGGAGAGAACCGGCCTGGGCAGGCACGGCTCCAAAGGGCGAGATAAGACCGGCACTCACAACGGCCAGGATCAGAACGGTCCTAAATTTATTTCCCATTGAAGCCCTCGTAAATTCTAACAGCGTGTCTGAAAAATGCTCGTAGTGGCGACTTGAGTCGCTAACGACC
>JAOZOT010000513.1 GCA_029933115.1 Anaerolineae bacterium
CCCCCCGGGGGGGGGGGGGGGGGCCCCCCCCCCCCTCCCCCCGCCGGAGATAACCCAACAATGGCCGGAATTATCACCGCCCTAAAAATCCAAAAGAAAAACAAAGAACGGGTCAACGTTTATCTGGACGGCCGTTACGCTTTCAGCTTGGCGGCTATCGAAGCCGCCAAGTTGAAAAGAGGGCAACCACTTTCTGATCAAGAGATCGAAGACCTTCTGGGACGAGATTCTTTTCAGAAGACCTACAATCAGGTTTTGCGGTTTCTATCGTACCGCCCCCGCAGCGAGGCCGAGGTGCGTCGCTACCTGCGAGACAAGAAGGTATCACCATCTATTGAAGCAGAGGTAGTGGAACGCTTGACAGCGGCCGGCCTCCTGGACGACCAAGCTTTCGCCAGATATTGGGTGGAGAATCGAGAGAGCTTCAATCCTCGTGGGCTGTATGCCTTACGGCACGAATTGCGCCAAAAGGGACTGAGCGAAGAGATCATCGCTTTGGCGCTAGAAGATGTTGACGAAGAGGAAAGCGCTTACCGCGCCCTTGTCAACCGGGCACGCCGAATGTCTCCCCTGGACCGACAATCCTTCCGTAAGAAGCTAAGCCCTTTTTTACGGCGGCGTGGATTTTCCTACGAGGTCATCAACGCAGCACTAGACCGGGCATGGCGGGAGATGGTGGAGGAGGGGCGGATGCTCGATGAAAGTGAGGGATAATGTAAAATGAGCGAGTTGCTTTTAACCGGTATAGAGATTGTAGCTGCGGGTTTGGTTGGTCTCATCTGCGGCTACCTGCTCAAGCAATACCTGGGCGAAGCCAAGATAAAGTCAGCCAAAGCCCAGGCAGATGCGCTGCTGGCCGAGGCCCAGACAAAGTACAAGGAGATGATATTAGCGGCCAAAGATGAGGCGCTCAGAATCCGCGACGAAGCAGAAGCCGACGTTAAAAGGAGGCGGGTCAGTCTGCAGAGGCAGGAAGAGCGCCTGCAAAAGCGGCGAGAAAACCTCGACCGCAAGCTCGAGAGAGTAGAAGCCCGCGAGCGCAAGCTCGATCAGCGCCAGAGCAAACTGGACCGCCTGCAAAACGAATTGAACAAGCTCCACGAGGAGCGCATCAGAGAACTGGAGAGAGTCTCAACCATGAGCAGGGAGGAAGCCAAAGAACTGCTCTTGAAAACCGTTGAGGAAGAGTCCCGCCAGGATATGGCCCGGGTGATCAGGGAGGTTGAAGCCCAGGCCAAAGAAGAGGCTGATCGCAAAGCCAGAGAAATTATCACTCTGGCCATCCAACGTTGTGCCTCCGAGCAGGTTGCAGAGACCACGGTATCCATGGTGCCTCTGCCCAGTGACGACATGAAAGGGCGCATCATTGGCCGGGGAGGACGCAACATCCGGGCCCTGGAAATTGCTACCGGGGTGGACTTGGTGGTTGATGACACGCCAGAGGCGGTGATTCTCTCCAGCTTTGATCCCGTGCGTCGCGAAGTGGCCCGTATAGCCTTGAACAGACTGATCTTGGATGGCCGTATCCATCCGGGGCGCGTCGAGAAAATGGTTCAAAAAGCCCAGGAGGAGGTCGAAGCCACCATCCGCGAGGAAGGGGAAAGGATGGCTTACGAAGTAGGCGTGCACGGTCTTCACCCCGAACTGATCATGCTGCTGGGCCGTCTGAAATATCGCACCAGCTATGGGCAGAACATGCAAGCTCATTCCCTGGAGACGGCTCGACTGGCAGGCATCATGGCCGCCGAACTGGGAGCCGATGTGGCTCTGGCCAAAGAAGGAGGGCTTTTACACGACATCGGTAAAGCCGTTGACCATCAGATTGATGGCCCTCATGCCCTCATCGGAGCCGATATCGCCAGGCGTCTGGGCAAATCGGAAAAAGTGGTCAATTGCATCGCCGCTCATCACGGCGAGGAGGAACCCCAATGTCTGGAAGCTATCCTTGTCGAGGCTGCTGATGCCATCTCTGGCGCCCGCCCAGGTGCCCGCCGTGAGTCCCTGGAAAGCTACATCAAACGCATCAGCGCCCTGGAAGATTTGGCCAGTTCCTTTGCAGGGGTGGCCCAGTCCTATGCCATTCAAGCCGGTCGGGAGATCAGGATCATCGTCAAACCCGAAGAGGTGGACGACCTGGCCTCAATCCAGTTGGCTAAAGATATTGCCAAGAAGGTGGAGGAAAACCTGGAATATCCAGGCCAGATCAAGGTTACGGTTATCCGTGAAACCAGGGCCGTTGACTATGCCAAATAAAGGTCAACATCAGCCGGTGGACTTCGGAGGTCGCCCCCGGCATATACCAAAAGAGGTCTTGCTTTCGCTCCAATAATGGTGTAAAATATAGTAGCCAAATTTCACTAGATTATGTGATTCTCGCCACACGATAGTCTCCCCGCAAGGTCAACCATTAAGGGATGACTACGCGCCACACGCTGCAGAAAATAGTCCTTGGCTCTCAAAGCAATCAGTAAAGGAGGCAGCAACTATGGACATCATCAAAGTATCGGCGAAGTCCAGATCCACGGCTGTAGCAGGAGCGATCGCCGGAGTAATCCGGGAGAGAAGTCGGGCTGAAGTCCAAGCTATCGGCGCGGGAGCGGTAAACCAAGCTGTCAAAGCAGTAGCCATCGCCAGGGGGTATCTCACCCTCGACGGAATAGATGTCATTTGCATCCCTGCCTTTACCGAGGTGGAGATAGAGGGTCAAGAGCGGACAGCCATCAAGTTGACCGTAGAGCCGCGATGAACGGCCGTGTTGATCTTCGCCTGCTAACACTGCCTCCGATAGCCAGCACCGAGGGCCCTACGTAGCAGGCTGTGTCGTGAGTAGGGGCGTACCCTCGCGGTCGCCCCACCGGGCAGGTGCGAGCCAATGACCCTCCCGCAGGGT
>JAOZOT010000514.1 GCA_029933115.1 Anaerolineae bacterium
CGGAGTTCTTCATAGAGGGTCTGAGGAATGTAACCCAAGTCGAGGGCGGTTACCAGATGATTGATGGTTTCGTCAAGGGAGCCACGGGCGTTGTAGCAGAAGCGCACATTGTCCTGATAGTAGTAGCGGCCATACCCTTCGGCAATGTTTGCCATGACGCTTTTGGAGGAACGCCGAATCTGATGCGCCAAGTCCCATTTCTCTTCTGGCGGCAGCAGTGGTATCACTTCCTTATGCACGGTAACCATCAACCCCCGCGCCTTCTGCCACACCTCCAGTCCTTCCAGCCCCTTACCGGCCATCATCCTACCCCCATTGACTCAGAGCCTATACTCGTTGCCTCATTCAACTCATTAACTCGTTGCCTCGTTAAACTCATTAACTCGCTGACCTATTGACCTAGAACTGCTGTAGAAACCGCAGGTCATTGCTATAGAAGTATCTGATGTCGTCAATGCCGTACTTGAGCATGGTGATCCGCTCGGGGCCCATGCCGAAGGCGAAACCGCTGTAGGCCGCCGGGTCGTAGCCGCCGTTTTGGAGCACGAGGGGGTGAACCATGCCCGCGCCGGCTATCTCTAGCCAGCCGGTGTGCTTGCAGACGCGGCAGCCCTCGCCTTCACAGATGATGCAGTCCACGTCCACCTCGACGCTGGGCTCGGTGAAGGGGAAGTAGCTGGCACGGAAGCGCATCTGGCGCTCGGCACCGAACATCTGGCGGACGAACTCGGCCATCACCCCTTTGAGGTCAGTCATGGTGATGCGCTTGCCCACAGCCAATCCTTCCACCTGGTAGAACATGAACTCGGAGCGGGCCGTGACCTGCTCGTAGCGGTAGCACTTGCCAGGCAGGATGACCCGGATAGGCTCCGGGTGATACTCTCGCATGGCCCGAATCTGGCCGGGAGAGGTGTGGGTGCGCAGCAACACCCCCTCGCGGGTGGTGTAGAAAGTGTCCCACATGTCGCGGGCCGGGTGACCAGGCGGCATGTTCAGCAACTCAAAGTTGTAGAGGTCCAGTTCCACATCGCGGGCGGTGTAGACCTGGAAGCCCATCTGGGCAAAGATGGCATATATCTCACGCAGGGTTCTGGTGCTGAGATGTATCCGCCCCAGGGGAACCGGCCGGCCAGGCAAGGTCACGTCAATGCGGTCCTTCTCCAGCAACCTAGCCAGTTCCTCCCGTTCGAGGGCCTGTTTTTTGGCCTCGTAGGCCGCTTCCAGGGCCAGTTTGACTTCGTTGCCCTTCTTGCCCACGGCCGGCCGCTCCTCGCGGGGCAGCTTGCCCACGTCGCGCAGGATTTGGTTCAGAGCACTCTTTTTGCCCAGGTGTTTGATGCGCCAGGCATCCAACTCCGCCAGGTCGGGCACGGCCTCCAGCGCAGTCAGGGCTTGCTCTCGTATTTCATCCAGTTGTTTCAACATGGTTACTCCTCACATAAACATCCCATAACAGTGATGGGGAGAAACGGGGGACACCCCCGCGCTCCCGGCCCTACAGGGCTGTTCAAGATGATACTTCACTCCTTATCAAAGCGGGGTAAGATGCGATCCGGGTGTGGCGGGTCTCCCCGCCTCAAAAAGGTGAAGTCGCAACGGGTTTTGAACAGGTGCATGGTCAGCAATCTCCGCTTCTGGGTGAATTCAAGGGTCATAGTTGCCTTTGGCTGAGAAAAGTGCTACAATACATCAATGAGATGGCTTCTCAAGAGGTAGAATGATGCCCCAGATTTACCTGGAACTACGAGAGACAAGAGTGGAATACGCTGCTGAAGCCGAGACGCTTTCTCCTCACCTGATCGCCGTGCCCTCCGCCCTCAGTTGGCTGGAGCACCTGAAGCCTGAAGAACGGACCCAATTCTACCAGGACTTGCTGAAAGCGGTGGCCTTTGGCCAGGAGAGGGGCAATTGGCAGATGCTGATTGACTCCCTGGACGGCTGGCGCGGGAGGGCGCTAAGACGTGCTCAGCCGGCGTTGCAGGAACGTCTATCGCGGACTCGTCGCGCCCTGACACCAGATCAGCAACACCTGTGGCCCTCACTCCGCCGCCAGATCGAAAATCTCTATGCTCTGGAGTGCCAACTGCGGGAGTTCGAGGAACGATACGGCCTTGGCTCCGAGGCATTCTATGGCCGAGCCGTCAAGGGCGAGATGGACGACGGCGAGAACCCAGGGGATATTGCTGCCTGGATGGGCATCTACGAGACCTGGCTGGAGAAACGGGAGGAACATCAAGCCTTTCTGGAAATCCATTCTCTGAATCTGAGCTAAGAGAACCGATGTCAGCTTCTATGCCTTCGCTCGAGGAGTACCAGACCTTCATCTACACCCTCGCTGCCTCCTTCCCTCTCGTCGAATCCTCGACCCTTGTCATACGTTGGGTAGACGAAGACACCCGCTGGGTCACCGGGGAGGTCTTCTTCGCTCACGACATTCGCCTTCACGTCAGTGAGGTAATCAATTTCGGCCGAAAGGCTATCGTGAGCTATGGCTACGAGGTCTATCGCGGCGATGAGAGACTATACTGGTATGATTCACAGCCCCATCCCGACGACCCTTCACTTGCGAGTACCCATCCTCATCACAAGCATACCCCTCCTGACATCAAGCATCATCGTCTCCCCGCACCCGAGTTAAGCTTCAGCCATCCCAATATACCTTTTCTAATCGAGGAGATAGAAGAACTCCTCAGAATTCCTGACCCCTAACCAAAAGGCTCCCGCCCCAAGGGACGGGAGCCAAAGATTCGCTGTCACTCCCGCGGTACCACCCCCGCTTGGCCGGCGCAGGCCGACCCACTCATTCCACCAACGGTCTTTTGGCTAACATCTGCCAACGACGATTGGCTGCCCCGTTAACGCTGGGCCTGCGGAGTCCCCTACTGAGGGC
>JAOZOT010000515.1 GCA_029933115.1 Anaerolineae bacterium
TGCGCCCTCGGAGTGGGGCAGCCTGCCCAACCACGATTGAGTGCAGAGCTACCGCACATTTACAGTATAGCGAAAAAGGCGAAGGATGTCAAAGCCCAGAGCTTTGCCTCCAAGTCAACTCCCCTGTTCCAGCATTTCGCCGATAGCCTGAGCCAGGATGGCCACAGCCCGCTCAAGTTCGTCCGGCGGCGCAAAGCTGAAAGCCAAGCGCAGATTTCGCTCGCCACCGCCGCCGGCAAAGAAACCAGTGCCTGGAACAAATAGTACCCCGCGCTCTCGGGCGGCCTCCTGCAGCGGCCCAACGCTCACCCCTTCCGGCAGAGTCAGCCAGACGAAGAACCCACCACGCGGATGCGTCCAGGTCACACCAGAAGGCATGTGTCGCTCCAGCGCAGCCAGGATAACGTCACGGCGACGGCGGTAAACCCGGCGCAGTCGGGCAATTTGCGGCTCCAGGTGGCCGGCGTGGCAATACGCAGCCACAACATGAGCCGTGAAAGGATTGGCTCCGCCACCCATCTGCGAAGTACCGCAGTTTACGCACCGCCGGATATGCTCCGGCGCGGCAATAAGCCAGCCCAGTCGCAGACCGGGGGCCATGATCTTGGAAAAGCTGCCGATTCGCAGCACCCTCTGGCCTCCCGACAGCGCGTAGAAGCTTGGTGGCACTTCTCCTTCAAAGGCCAGATCGCGATACACGTCGTCCTCCACAACCAGGAAGCCGTGTTCGCGGGCCAATTCTAAAATTGCCTCCCGCCGCGCCGGGGCCAGCGTCACCCCCGAAGGATTCTGAAAGTTTGGGACAGTGTACAGCAGCCGCGGTGGCTTACCTTCGCCTTGGAGCGCTGCCAACTGCGCGGCCAGGGCCTCGACAACGATGCCTTCTTCGTCAATCGGCACCGGGCGAAGGTCAACGCCGTGATCGCGAAAGACGTGGAGGGCATCGTGGTAAGTGGGAGCCTCGACCAGCACGACGCCGCCGCGTCCGGCGTACAGCCGAGCGATCATGTCTACAGCGTGCGCTGAACCGGCGACGAGCATCAAGTTGTCGCCGGTCAGACCCAGTCCCTCTTCGCGGTTCAGCTTCTGGACCAGGTAATCTATCAGCGTGGGGGTGCCCTGTTCTGGGCCGTATTGCAGCGCCAAACGAGCCTGCGGGCCGCACAACACCGCTTCAGCAGCAGCCCTCAGACCCTCCACCGGCAGTGTTGCTGGATCAGGGTGGCCAAAGACCAATGAGATTGTACCAGGCAAGACACCCTGTGGAAGTTCTTGGATACCCATGCTATGCCCCCTTCAGCGCGAGCCAGAATGCAATTCCTTGCTCACAGCAAAACTCTCTTCACATAGTCCAGGGCTTCCTGCTTGGTCTGTATCTCCCCTGCCGCCTGGGCCTCTCGCACCGCCTCCAACAACTCACCCAGCCTGGGCCCTTCCTCAAGCCCAAAGGTTTCCTTGAGGTCATCCCCGCCGATCAACTTGGGTGGCGAGACAATTTCGGGGCGCTCGTAATAGTCCTGCAAGAGAGCGGCAACGAACCTCAAGTCCTCTTTCCATTGATTGGAATCAGGGCTTGTCTCTTGAACAGCCAATCTCTCGGCCAGGAAGAGCACCAGGAGGTCAAGGCCCACCTGGCCTGTGTCGCGGAAAAAGCGATAGACGTCACGCCGGGTGACAGCCTCCGCCGACCTGAGTTGGCCAGGACGCCTCCGGTGGGCAGCGATGGCCCGTGCCAACTCCACCTCGCTGCGGCTGAAACGCAAACGGCGCAGGATGGGGCCCACCAGTCCGGCATCCCCCACCCCACACAAAAAGGCAACCAGCTTGAGCAAAACCAGACGCTGCCGGTCGCCAGAAGTGAATTGGTGCAGATGGGATAGGAGGCGATCAGAGTAGCGAATGGTAAATGGCGAATGGCGAATAGCGGCGTACAGACCCTCCAACGCTCGGAGCACTTCCAGGGAACGCTCGAAGCGATCCGTCCCTTTAGCGTTCACCGTTTCGGGGAGGATCACCCCCAGCAGGCCCAACTCATCGAGGTAGCGCAGATTGCCGGCGGCGCCGGGTTGAGCCAAAGTCCTGCTCAGCTCATCCCGCACTCTTTCGGCGGAGACAGTGGCGATCAGACCCGCATCACGCCGTATCAGTTCCTCTGTGCGGGGTTCGACGCGCAGGCCCAACTCGGCCGCCAGGCGCACAGCCCGCAGGGTGCGCAGCGGATCGTCCCGAAAGGCCGTCGTGGATACGGCCCGCACCAACCTGGCCTCCAGGTCAGCGCGTCCATCGTAGGGGTCAATGAACTCGCACGATGGGCTTTCGAGAGCATCTACGTCAAGTGCAATGGCGTCTATGGTGAAATCGCGCCGAGAGAGGTCAACGGCGATGTCTCCACCCTGCAAGACAGCGAAATCAATGAACAGTCGCCGGCCGTATTCGTCGCGGGTGACCACTCGCCCTGTGCCGCGTTCGTCGTCCAGGGGCACATAAGAGCCACGCATCCAATCAGCCACCTTCCGGGCCAGACCCAGAGCGTCGCCCTCGACGGCAAAGTCAACGTCGTGGCTCTCCCGTCCCAGCAGCCGGTCCCGCACGTAGCCGCCCACCAAGTAAGCTCTGATGGAACGGTTTCGCAGGAAGCGGCACATCCGCGCAGCCACGGACCCCGGAGGGACGAGGTTTTGCCCGCTCACGGTTGCTCACCTTCGGGGACAAAGAGAACCTGCGGTTCCTCCTTGGGGCGGTTGCGTTTGGCCAAGCGGCGGGCCTCTTCGGCCGTTCGCCCCACGCCGGCCACCCGTCCCCGCACGATAGCTACCCAACGCCCGGCGTAGGGCCTCAAATCTGGCTCATCTCTCGCAGCCTGCCGACCTCCCACCTCTCACCCTCCAA